>JACCTF010000480.1 GCA_013812565.1 Pyrinomonadaceae bacterium
TGTTAATCATGCGCGGATGCACATAACCCACCAGCTTGAGCTTCCCGCCGGCACGCGGCGCACGCGGCCGCGCGGCCACCTTGCTCGGCGGTAGAACAGCTTTTACTTCTGAAGTTGGCTCAAGGCGTACGCCCCCCCGTGTATCGAAGTTGTCGAAACGGTAGTTGATTGCTGTTTGCGAATGCGCTGTGGAACCCGCACAAAGCAGAGCAGACGTACAGAGCAAGAGAAGCTTTCGCATACTATTTACCAGATGTTGATTGAGGGGTGTCTTTGGCAAGCCTCTTAGGCGTGGCAACGACAACAAAACTTATGTAGAAATGTAAGGGGTTTTTAGAACAGAGGCGCTTTGGTTGCGCTAGGGGAATATAACATAGCGTTAAACGTTTAACAACACCACTTATATTAAGAGCAAAACCCCATATGTGTCAATGGTTTAGAATGAAGCTACGGGAGAAGTGTACGTATATCTCAAAAATTTCATGTCCTGTTCAACAAAAGAGCTATGATGTGTCGCTTTGATTAACGCACTGGCCTGAAGTAACTTCGCGCGTGCCTCACACGCGCCCTCACCACCTCGAAAGGAAAATTCTATGGGAAAGCTTTTCATCCTCACGCTCACGCTTCTACTTGTTTCTTCAAACGCCGTCGCGGCGCAGAACAACACCGGCATGAAAGCCCGAGGAGACGCCCGCGCTGCCGACACGACCATGAAGAAGAAACGTGGCCCCGTGTTTCGCGCCAGCAACGATCAGATCAAGCAGGCGCAAACCATGCTTAAAGAGCGCGCGCTCTACAACGGCGAACAAACGGGCAAACTCAACGTCGAAACCCGTGCAGCATTGAAAAAGTATCAAGAAGCCGAGAACATCAAAGTTACAGGCACACTCAACCGCGCGACGCTGGAGAAGATGAACATCCAGCTTACGGACAAGCAGCGGTCGATGTAAGCAACGAACACAATGCCTGCCGGACGGCGATCAAAGCATCAAGCGCGATAGGGTAAGTTCTTCAAGAACTTACCCTATCGCGCTTGTATTACCGACTTATGTGATTGAGTTTGAGGAGAGCTATCTAGACTGGGGAGCGCCCTCTTTGTAGGTTGTATTTGCTCGTTACGCCTATTTGCATCTGACGAAAACTACACAGCCAACTGCTTAGCGTTTTGTTCCAACAAGCGTGCAACAATCTGGTAGCTTGCTTCGAGAGCCTCAGCGAGCTTCTCAGATTGCGAGCCTCCGCCTTCTGCCATATCAGGGCGGCCACCGCCGCGTCCGCCAATGATCGGCGCAAGTTCACGGATGACTTGCCCGGCGGGAACCCGCTCACGCAAATCCGGTGAAGTGCGCACAATCAACGATGCCTTATCATCGCTGCGACGGCCGAGGATGACGACGCCGGATTTAATGCGTGCGAGCAGCGTATCGGAGAGCTGTCGTAAGGCCCCAGCATCAATGCCGCTTGCTTCACGCGCGAGCACGTGAACTCCCGGGCTGACCTCGCGCGCTTCGTCTCCGTTTGATGAGACGTCCGTCGCTCCGGCCGCAAGCTTCAAACGAAGCTCATCCATTTCACGCCGCGCGCGCTTCAGCTCTTCTTGCAGACGCTCGACTGCCACGGGGATGTCGCTACGCGACGTGCGCAGTTCCCCGGCGACCGCGTCAACCAGCGCTTCTGTTTCTTGATAGCGTGTGAAAGCGTCTGTGCCGGTGACGGCTTCAATCCGGCGCGTGCCCGAGGCGATGGCTTCATCACGCACGATCTTGAACAGGCCGATGTCGCCCGTGGCGCGAACATGCGTTCCGCCGCACAACTCTTTGGAGAAACCGGGCACGGTCAGCACACGCACCTGCTCCGTATACTTTTCGCCAAAGAGCGCCATCGCGCCGGAGCGCATCGCTTCTTCAAGCGGGAGCGTCTCGGTCTGCACTCCTTGGTTGCGAAGAATCTGGCTGTTGACGATTCGTTCGATCTCCGCGACTTCCCTGTGTGAGAGCGGTTGAAAGTGGCTGAAGTCAAAACGAAGGCGGTTCGGTGCAACGAGCGATCCGGCTTGTTTGACATGCGTGCCGAGAACTTCGCGCAGCGCCGCGTGTAGCAGATGCGTTGCCGTGTGGTTGCGGCGGGTGGCATCGCGCCGCTCCACGTCGAACCCGGCCGTGGCGACCTGTCCGGGTGTGATGGTGCCGTCGACGATGCGGGCGACGTGGCGGCGCAGATTGGGCAGGGCGAATGTGGTGTCGGTGACCTCGGCCGTACCGGTGTCGGTCGAGATCGTGCCCCGATCACCCACCTGGCCGCCACTCTCGGCGTAGAACGGCGTGCGGTCGAGGAAGATCTCCACCCGCTCGTCGCTGGCGGGCAGCACGGCGAGCACCCTGGCCTCGGCTGTTTCGTCGGTGTAACCGACGAACGTGGTGGTGCCGAAC
>JACCTF010000488.1 GCA_013812565.1 Pyrinomonadaceae bacterium
TAGCACATTTCAGCACACTAACGGCTCTCGTCAGTTACTGATTTGATGAGTGAGGAGTATTTTTTAACTTGGCGGTAAGACGGTTGGAGGCATACTCAGCAGCCGCCTTCGTTCCGACAACGCTCCAGAAAAAGCGCTAACAGCACAACCCCTATCCCGGCGATGACCCCAATGGTGATCCACGCGCCCTTCGAAAGATTGTTGCCCTTGACGGTTTTAACCTGCGGGTAAGCAACCGTGGTTGCCACGCCGGTCTTGGCATCGGTGACGACAAAGGAATTTTCCCCGGCTTCGCTGATGTAACCTTCCAGCTTTGTTTTATCTCGTAGCTTGAGTTTCACGCGTGCCTCTGGCCCCGTGCCGATTTTGGCGATACCTGCCTTTACTTTCCCAGCGAATTCAATTTCCTTTTCTGCCTTCGATTTGGCGATGGCGGGCGCGGCGCAGATCATGTGCGCCACCAGGACGACAAGGGTGAGTGACAAATACTTCTTGAGCATAATCATCTCCTTTTGCTTTGTGGGAGTTAGTGTTTCTACTCGCGTTTTTAGTCGGGTAGAGCTACCGCCGCAAACTTTGGCCGGACTTAGCGCACATACCGGCGGGAAGGCCGCTCACGGGGTCAATATCAAAAGTCGATTGCGATTGAGCAGATGTTAATACAAGTTGCCGTAAAAGCAGTGCGAAGAGTCTGCCGAATCATGTTTGAACAAACGGCAACTGTCGTTCCAAAAGCAGGTAGCCGCTGAACCCATCATGACTTTGAGTTCTTAATGAGAAGAAGGTGACGAGAGGTGCAGCAAAATTCGCACTAATGGATAAAATTGATAACGTAACTCGCCAATTAGTTATGTATGTGGGCGGTGCGAGGAATGAAGCGATTAAAGATTGTGAGCTTACATTTACAATCAAAACGGTGAGTGGCGCTTCAATGTAACGCGCCACTGTGTAGAGAATGTTGGGACGTGCGTCGAGTTGCGCGTGCCACGCGCCTCCGCACGCGCTCGCTTATGTTAAGCGCGTTCATCACCAAATGAGCAATTGTCGGTGGAGCAAACGCGGCGCGACGCAGCAGACTGCACATGCGCAGACGGGAACTGAATCGCTCGTTGTAGCGAGCCTGGTAATCGGTGGCAAGCGCTTTGAACGATTCGCCCACGCTGAGTTGCGGCAGTCGTCGCGCGATCATCTCTGCCGCAAGTTCCCCGCTCTCCAAAGCCATTAGCATCCCGCTGCCGGTGAATGGATCAATGAATGAAGCAGCATCTCCCACGGTAATCAATCCATCGGCGGGAACAAGCTCTCGGCGTCCGAAGCTCTCGATGGCAACGCATAACCACTCGGATGCGATGCGCGTTCGGGCAAGCGTCTGTGCGGCACGCCGATTCCGCATTACAACTTCGTGCATCACCCGTTCGGCATCCCCTCCGCACTTGCGCACTTGTTCAGCGGAAGCGATGAAGCAGAGATTAGAAAGGCCGCTTTCCACTCCGCTCAACCCGCCGTAGCCGCCTTCATAAAAGTAGATTTCGCAGCATCCGCGCGCGACTTGCGCATCAACCAGATGAGCTTTGAAGGCGACGAGCGAAGCCCGCTTGCGTGACAAAGGTTGAACATCTTTCCTGCTTCGCTCAAGCCGCACACTCTTGTGCCGCGCTGCATATTGCACGAGCGCACGCCCTCTTCCTGTTGCATCAACGCTCACGAACGAGCGGTATGCTCGCACTACACCATCACTTTTCAACTGCACACCGCACACACAGTTATCTTCAATGATTAATCCGACGGCTTGAGCTTCCTCCAATACTTCGACGCCAATCATACGTGCGCGGTTGATAAGCCGCCTATCCATCTCAGCACGGCTTAACCCGAGCGCCCGCCCGCCATTGGCAAACCATTCGCTTGGCACGCGAAGGCTTCTGCCCTGTCGTCCGTAAAAGATTGTCTCCGCCAACTCGACGCCGCCCGCCGCAATCATTTCATCCATTACACCGAGCCGCCGAAAGTGTACGAGACATTCGGGCGAAATAAATTCCCCGCACAGTTTTGCTCGCGGAAACCGCTTCGCTTCAGCGAGCAAAACCCGCGCTCCTTTCATCGCCAGATGAATCGCCGCGCTTGTTCCCGCCGGCCCAGCGCCGACGATGATTGCGTCATATAGCCCCGCGTTGTTCATAGGTTAAATTCGCTTCTTGCTTCCGCTCAGCACTAATCGAAAAGGAAACGAGCGGCGCACATCAACATCAGTCAGACAAGCTTGTCGGGCTAATCGTTGTAGTTCACGGGGACGGAAACTGCGCAGTATAGAGAGCGCGCCGTCTTCCCGTACCAGACGATTGTAGAGAAAGAGGCGGCCCACCGTGGTGTAAAAATAGAACGCGAGCGGATGGCGATGAAGGTCAATGACGAAGATGCGGCGACGTGCGATGCGCCCAAGTTCTTTGAGAACTATCACAACCTCTGCATCGCGAAAGTGGTGCGTGAACAATGAGCAGATCGCATAATCAAACGCATCGTCAGCGAAGGGAAGGCTCATAGCATCACCACGCACGGCGCTGATCTCCGAAAAGTTTTCAGACTCTTCAAGGATGCTCGCGGCAGAACGCGCATTAAGTTCCACCCCAACTAAGTTCGCTTGCTTCCCTTCTCTCCGCGCCCACCCGGCCGCGACACGAAGCAACTCACCCGATCCGGCTCCGACGTCAAGCACCGAAAAACTTTTCACTCCCGATTGCTCAATCTCTCGCAGCAGCGAGCGACGCAGTGCGCTCGCATCGCCCGCAAAGCGATTAATGCGTCTTAATTCGGCGAGGCATCCTTCATATTCTTCCGCGCTGTAGTCGCCTCTGTCCAAGTGCTCAAGCTCATGGCTACGCGAGGACATGAAGGCGGAAGGATGAAGGCGGAAGGATGAAAAAAGATTTGAAATCTTGAATCTCATCTCCTTTCCTTCCGCCTTCATCCTTCCGCCTTCATCCTTTCGATCACCAGTGCGCTGTTCTTTGAGCCGAAGCCGATGCAATTGCACAGCGCGATGCGGACGCTTCCCTCGCGCGCTTCGTTCGGCACGTAATCGAGATCGCATTCCGGATCAGGCTGATCCAGGTTGATGGTTGGTGGAATCATGTTCGTGTGCATCGCACACAGCGCAGCGGCGATGCCTGCCGCGCCCGATGCGCCTTGCGGATGACCGATCTGCGACTTGGTTGCAGACATCGGTGTGCGTTTCGCATAATCGCCGAGCGCCAGCTTTAACGCCCGTGTTTCAATGCGGTCATTCAGTATCGTTGAGGTGCCGTGAAGATTAACGTAGTCAACTTCCTCCGGTTGCCGCCCGGCCTCCTCCAGAGCCAACGCAATTGCACGCGCCGGTTCCTCGCCTGTTTCTTCCAGGCGCACGCGATGATAAGCATCGCACGTCGCGCCGTAGCCCGTGATCTCCGCGTAGATTCTCGCCCCCCGCTCCCGCGCGTGCTCGCGTTCCTCAAGCACATAAACCCATGCGCCTTCACCGACCACAATGCCTGAGCGGTCGCGCGAGAACGGACGCGAAGCGCGCCCCGGTTCATTGTTCCATTCGGTAGTAAGCACCCTCATCAGATTGAATCCGGCGAGGATCCCCGGCGCAAGCGGCGCGTCAACTCCGCCCGTGATCATCACATCTTGTCTTCCGTGACTGATGTGCTCAGCGGCATAAGCGATAGCATCGGTCGAACTCGTGCAGCCGGTCGAGATAACGTGCGAGAGACCGCGCAGACCAAACTGCATCGAAAGCTCGCTCGATAGTCCGCCGTGCGTTGATGAAGGAATAATGTAGACACTCGCTTTGTGGTGCTCACCCGTGTACCAGTATTCATAATGCTGTTCGGCGAAGGCGAGACCGCCACCGCCGGTGCCGAGCATTACGCCGCACGCGCGACGCTGGGCCAGTGTTAAGTCCCCGGGTTGAATGCGCGCATCATCTAAAGCTTCGCGTGCAGCGGCAAGCGCCAGCGGCACAGTGCGCGGAACGTGACGACGATCCTTCACACTCAGTTCACTTTCCCAATCAAAACCGCGCACCTCAGCGGCGATCTTCACCGCCCCATTCTCAACATCAAAGCTTTCAATGCGACGCACGCCGCTCGCCCCTTGGTGCAGCGCGCTCCAGAATGCTTCGCGACCAATTCCGATTGGCGTCACGCAACCCATGCCTGTGATCACGACGCGGCGCGGTCGCTTCAAGCGATTCAGCATAACGACTTCGTTCCTTTAAGTTGTTGACGGTATTTCTTGATTGCGTCAAAGCATAGCATCGCCACCAGCGCAGTGGCTATGCACTCAAGCCGCCGTGTGCCTCGCATCTCTGTGAAGATTTTGTTCGCTCGATGTGTTCCGGCCCAACTTTAAGAAACGGATTGATCCACTAAGAACACAGGAGACACACAAAGATAAAACGTAAGCGTTCAGTTGGTTGTGGCAAGAACCGAAGCTGAGCATGGACGCCGCTCGTAATCAAGACTATGCTTTGCCGCGATGTTCAGCGAACTTGGCATCAGCAGCGAAGATTGGGAACGCACACCGCAGCAGCTTCGGCGCACGAGCGCAAGCGATCATCGGCTATCTGACCGGACGTTTAGCCCTCTCACACCGCGACGCGGCGGAAGCTATGCGGGCGTTGCATGGCTTGGAGGTCAGTGTCGGCAGCATCGCCAGCTTGCAGCGACAAGTGAGCGAAGCGTTAGCAGCCTCTGTGGTGCGTGCACAAGCCTTTGTCCAATACCGGAAGTCGCAGCATGTAGATGAAACGGGTTGGCGCGAAGGGGTGCAGCGGAAATGGTTATGGGTCAATGTGATTTCAGATGTGACGGTCTTCACCCTACTCGACGGGCGGAGTACAAGAGCCGCCAAGCAGGTTATCAAATCTTCGGCGAAAAGCATCATCACGACGGATCGGTACGGAGTTTACAACTGGCTGGCTCCACGGCGACGGCAAATCTGTTGGGCACATCTTCAGCGTGACTTCTAAGCTATAGAAGAGCGTGGCGGTGCTTCGAGGGCAACTGGAAAGAAGCTATTGGAGCAAGTCACACAACTATTCGCGCTGTGGCATCGCGTGCGCGACCACACGCTGACGCGGGCGGAGTTGCAAGCACAAGCGAGGCAGGTCAAGCAACTGCTCGAAGCTGGAACGAGATCAACGCATGTGAAGACACGCCGCACCTGCCAGAACATTTCGAAGGTCGCGGAATCTTTGTGGACGTTCGTGCGCGTGGCAGGAGTTGAGCCCACAAACAACGCTGCCGAACGAGCGTTGCGTCGGGCGGTGTTGTGGCGGCGAAAGTCTTTCGGCACGCAGAGTGAGACGGGCAGCCGCTTCGTCGAACGCATCTTGACGGTCGTCACCA
>JACCTF010000511.1 GCA_013812565.1 Pyrinomonadaceae bacterium
TCCGCCTTCATCCTTTCGTAAGTCCTTCATCCTTCTACTAGCTGAGCAATCCGGCGATTGTTGCTGTGATACATGTCGCGGTGAAGCCGCCTAACAAAGCTCGCCAACCGAGTCGGGCTAAATCCGAACGACGTTCGGGCGCGAGTCCGCCGATGCCGCCAATGATAATGCCAACTGATGCGATGTTAGCAAAGCCGCACAGCGCGAACGTGGCAATCAAGATCGAGCGTGGTTGCAGGGTGGCCTGCACGTTTCCACCCGTCGGAGACATCTTCAAGTAAGCGACAAACTCGTTTAAGATTAACTTGGTTCCAAGCAGGTCGCCGACTTTGGTGGCATCCGCCCACGGCACTCCCATCACAAACGCGAGCGGAGCAAAGAGGTAGCCGAAGATTACCTCTAAGCTGAAGGCTTTTCCGAGTAGCGCGTTAAGTCCCGTCGCGCCGCCAAGCCAACCGAGCAGCGCATTGATGAGCGCGACCAGCGCGATAAACGCGATCAGCATCGCCGCGACATTGAGCGCCAGACGCATCCCCTCACCGGCTCCGCGTGCGGCGGCGTCAATGATGTTCGCATCCACACGTTCGCTTCTCAATTGCACCCCCCCCGCCGTCTCCGGCACCTCGGTCTCCGGGTAGAGCATCTTCGCCGTCATCAAACACGCGGGTGCGGCCATCACGCTCGTCGTAATCAGAAACACCGGGTCGATTCCCAATCCGATGTATGCCGCAAGCACGCCGCCCGAGACCGTTCCCATCCCGCCGATCATCATCGCTAAAAGTTCCGAGTGGGTCATGCGCGGAATGTAGGGCGCGACCGTGAGCGGCGCTTCCGTCTGGCCCATGAAGACTTCGGCAGCCGTCGTCAGCGCTTCCGCGCCGCTTATTGAACGCATCGTCCGCTGCATCACCCAGGCGAGTCCGTACACGACGCGCTGCATCACGCCGAGGTGATACAGAATCGCAAAGATCGAAGCGACGAAGATGATCGTCGGCAGGATCACAAAAGCGAAAATCAACCCGTATGAATTCTTGAAAGCTTGCGGGTCAGTTTGTGTGTGGCTGAGGGCGTCGATATATGCCGGATCAGCCAACCGCCCGAAGACAAACTTCGCTCCTTCGTTGGAGAAGGCGAGCAGTGCGCTGATGCCGTCACCGAGATAGTCGAAGATCAGAAAGCCTGTTTCTGTACGCAGAATCAAGAGCGCGATAATGAGTTGCAGCCCCAAACCGACGGCGACCAATCGCCACTCAATCCGGGGTCTATTATTGGAGGCAAGATAGAGTAACCCGATCAAGATCACGATGCCGAGCAGACCGACGAGGCGCGTCGAAAGCGGCACCGGCGTCTCGCGCACTTGTTCGCGGATGCTCTTTTGTGAAGCCGTGTTTAGAGTCGGTGAAGGAGCGGATGCGGCGGGCGGGTTGTTGGAAGCTGGCGAAGTTTGAAAGCTTCCTTCCTGCAATAGTTCGATTCGTCCATCCGGGCTTGCCAAAGCTAACGCGCCATCTGGACGAAGGGCGAGAGCCGTCACCCGGCGGTCGGGTTGCACTGATAATGGTTGCCAACTTTTTCCGCCATCTTTCGTACTTATCACCAAGCCGCCGCTGCCAAGAACGTAACCTTCGTTTTCGTTGCGGAAGCGCACGGCAATCAGATCGGACTGGACGCCCGCGTCTGTTTTCTCCCACGTCCGGCCCGCGTTCGTGGTGCGATGCACGTCCCCGCGCTCGCCCACAACCCACCCGCGCGCTCGGTCAAGAAAGAAAACGCCGTGATGATTTGTTGTGTCTTCCTTGTTGCCCTGCAAGCTCCACGTCGCTCCGCCATTCGTGGTGTGAAGAATCGTGCCGCCTTCGCCGACGACCCACCCTGTGTTCGCGTCAATGAACGAGACGCCTCTCAGCACATTGTCTACGTTCGTCGACAAACGCTGCCACGTTGCGCCCGCATCATCCGTCTTCAGGAACTCGCCATTTACTCTATCAAGCATGCCGACTGCCTGCGCATGCTGCGCATCCGGGTAAGAAACGGCATACAGGTTGATCGGCGCGCGTGCTTCGGAGATTGCGCCGACATGCTGCCAGGTTTTGCCGCCGTCCTCGGTGCGTATCGTCACTTCGCGGGCGACACTCATCGCCGTGTCACGCCCGACAGCGATGCCGTGCAGCGAATCGGCAAAGGCCACGTCGGTCAAGTCAGCAATGACGGGGATTTCGACGCTCGTCCAGCTTCTGCCGCCGTCCTCCGTACGCTCGATTCTTCCTTTGTACCCGACCGCGACACCATGTTTGTCATCAGCGAAGGCGATTGCGCTGATGTGGTCGCGCATAAGATTTTTTCCGTTGCGTATCTGGCCTAAGGTGATTGTCGTAGCAAAACAGAGGGAGATGTTGAGGACGAGCAAGAGACCGCATCGGCGCGAATGAACTGCATGCAGGCAGCTACGTATTTTTCTCATCTTTCGGGTATGCACCTTTCGATCTTCTGCTTACGCGGGAAGCAATACAGAAAATGTTCTGTCGCCGCCTAACTTACCTTCGCCTTGACGAGTCGCGCAACTTTTGGCTTATGACTTGTGATGTGAAAAGCGTCGCGCAACATACCGTTCACTTCACCCAATCGTTCATCGCTGTTGTAGTGGATGAAGAGTAGCGGTTCGCCTTCGTGAACCTGATCGCCAATCTTTTTGTTCAGTACTAATCCGACCGCCGGATCAATCCGGTCTTCAACTCGCACGCGGCCTGCGCCGAGCAGCATGCTCGCCGTGCCGATTATTTCCGCTGCCACGCTCGCAATGTACCCGCCTCGCTCGCTCGTCAGAGCTTCCCTGTGCGCGGCCTGCGGCATCAATGTGTAATCATCGACAACCCGCGAATCGCCGCCCTGCGCTTCGATTAACTCTCGAAACTTTTGTAGCCCCGCGCCGCTTTGCAACAGATCGCGCACATGCTTTCTTGCTTCACTCATCTGGTCGCTCGCGCCGTCCGCAAGAAGCATCTGCGCCGTGAGTTCGACGGAGAGCCTCGTCAAATCTTGTGGCCCTCGTCCGCGCAACGTCTCGCAGCACTCGATGACTTCAAGGGCATTACCAACAGCTAAACCTAAAGGCTGATCCATATCAGTTATCAACGCGACGGTTCGCACACCCGCGCGCTCTCCAATTTGGACGAGCGTTTGTGCCAAGCGGCGCGCGTCGCGCATTCGTTTCATAAACGCGCCGTCGCCCGTCTTGATGTCGAGCACCAGACCGTCCAAACCTTCGGCCAGCTTCTTCGACATGATCGAGGCCGCAATCAGCGGGATTGATTCGACGGTCGCCGTGACATCACGCAGCGCATACAGTTTTTTATCAGCCGGTGCAATCTCGGCTGTTTGGCCCATTATGGCGCAGCCCGTCCGCTCGAGAATGGAGCGGAACTCAGCAAGCGACAGGTGAACGCGAAAGCCGGGTATGGCTTCGAGCTTGTCGAGCGTGCCGCCTGTGTGGGACAGCCCTCGCCCTGAGATCATCGGCACGCAGAGACCGGTGGCGGCGGCAAGCGGCGCGACGATGAGCGAAGTTTTGTCGCCGACGCCGCCCGTCGAATGCTTATCAACTTTTCGTTTCGGGATGTCAGACAGGTTGAGCGCTTCGCCTGAACGCAAAAACTCCTCGGTCAAGGCCTGCTGCTCAGCTTCGCTCATTCCATTGAGAAAGATCGCCATCAGGAGCGCTGAAGCTTGGTAGTCGGCGAAGTGATTATTCGTCACGCCTTGCACAAAGAAGGCTATCTCGCTTGGTGTGAGTTCTTCCCGGTCGCGTTTCTTGCGTATTAAGTCCTGTGGCCTCATCTGCTGGTGCGTTGGCTTTCAAGCAGAACTACGGCTTGCGCTTCTACAGCGCGGCACTCACCGACCGAATCAAGCCCTTCGCCTGTCTTTGCCTTCACGTTCACACACCGTGCGTCTACACCCAACACACCAGCCAACTTCGTTTCCATCTCATCAATGTATGGACGAAGACGAGGGCGTTCAAGCATTACCGTCGCGTCCAGATTGACGACAAGGAACCCGCGTTCGCCCGCCAACCACATCACGCGCGCCAGCAGGTCGAGGCTATCCGCATCTTTCCAACGCGGATCACGATCAGGGAAATGCAAGCCGATGTCGCCCTCGCCAAGCGCACCCAACACCGCGTCCGTGATCGCATGTGCGAGCGCGTCCGCGTCTGAATGCCCTTCGGCACCCGACTCCGATTCGATATGCACGCCGCCTAAGATCAGCGGCCTGCCCTTCACCAACCGATGCGTGTCGTGACCAATACCGATACGAAACATAGAAAAGCAGATGTCAGATATCAGATGTCAGTATGCGCTTTTTCTAATATCTAGCATCTGACATCTGATATCTGTTTTGTCAAGATTTCTGCGAGCATCCAATCTTCGGGGCGTGTGATTTTGATGTTGCGTGCGCTGCCTTCGACGATTGTTATTGTCACGCCGAGTTGCTCAACTAGAGTGCTGTCGTCGGTCGCGGGCGTGTTACGCGTTAAAGCATGCTCGTAAGCTCTTCGTAGCAGATCGTAGCGGAAGCACTGCGGCGTTTGCGCATGCCAGAGGCTACTTCGGTCAAACGTGCGCGTGACATGACCGTCTTGAACTTCTTTGATTGTGTCAGTCGCGGGCTGGGCGAGAATTGCGGCCCCACTCGCTTCAGCGGCGCGCACTGTTTGGTCAATCTCGTCTGGTGTGACAAAGGGACGCACGGCATCGTGGACGGCGATGATCTCGGCAGTTGTTGAGCGCACTGCTTGCAAGCCACGCCAAATCGATTCAGTGCGCGTTGCTCCGCCAGGCACAACGCGCCGCACTTTACTTAGATGATGCTTTGCGGTCAGCGCAAGAAAAGCGGCAGATTCTGAAGAAGGCACCATAACGATGATCTCACCGATGGTTGCGCATTCTTCAAAGCGGCGGAGCGTGTGAACGATGATCGGCGCGCCTGCGAGTTCGCGAAACTGCTTCGCCTGAGTGCCACCCATCCGCGTGCCTTGTCCGGCGGCAGCAATGATCGCAATGTTCATAAGGACAGTGACAAGTGACAAGATAAAAGCGCAGTGTCTGCTCATATATCAGTGTCCAAAGTCCAATATCTAATGTTCTGGCTTTCGACCTTGAACCTTGAACCTTGAACTTTAGACTTTGGACTTACTTGCTTTGCCCGAGTCACTTGTCACTGCATTATTATCAGCCCGTTGGGGTTTCGCTTTGGTCGGTCGTGCGGATCGAGGTCGGCGTACGCACTTCGCGCGTCGGACGCCGTGTGATGCCGTTAAGAGAACGGGCATCCTGGCTTCCGTTCTCTGCCCCTTCCTCCCACAAGCGACCGAAGATCATCTTCCCGGCGGTTGTCTGCAAGACGCTGGTGACGGCGATGTCAGCGTTTTTGCCGATCATCCGGCGCGCGTTATCAACCACCACCATCGTGCCGTCGTCAAGGTAAGCGACGCCCTGGTTATACTCTTTGCCTTCTTTAAGAATGAACACGCGCATCGCTTCGCCCGGCAGGACGACCGGCTTTAAGGCATTAGCGAGTTCGTTGATGTTGAGCACGTTGACGCCGTGTAGTTGGGCAACTTTGTTGAGGTTGAAATCGTTAGTCACGATCACGGCGTTGATCTGTTTGCCGAGTTCGATCAATTTCAGATCGACTTCGCGAACAGCCGGGAAGTCAGTATCAATCACTTGAATGTCGAGGGCGTTGTTGTTCTGTAGACGCTGCAACATATCAAGACCGCGACGCCCGCGCTGCCGCTTTGACGAATCGGGCGAATCGGCGACCTGTTGCAGTTCGCGTAAGATGAATTGCGGGATGATGATTGTTCCGCCGAGAAAGCCGGTTTCTGCAACGTCCGCGATGCGTCCATCGATGATGACGGAGGTATCAAGAACCTTGTAGTCACGCCGGGCGGCTTTGTCGCTGAAGATTCCGCCGAGCGCGGACAGATCAAGGTAATCACCTTTCGCCGCGCCGACCATCAAACCGACATAGGCCATGAAGAAAGTTAAGGCAAGCGTCAGAAACGTTTTCGTTTCGGCGGTCACGGCAGGCGATTCTTGTCGGCTGATCAACGTCCCGATGAGGAACGCTCCGACGATTCCCATGATCGAGCCGACGGCTGCGCCAATCAAAGTTTTCAACGAAGCGCGTTGCACACGCAGTTCGAAGAGGATGATAGCTCCGGCGATGAGCGCCGCGATGACGGCAGAAAGCGAACGCGTACCGAAAGGATTTAATATGTATCCAGCCGCGATGAGGATGCCCGTAAAGACCAGTCTTATGAAGATAATGTCTGTACGCATAACGGCGTGGATATTAGCACGCTCTTAATGAACGCGTCACGAATACAGAAGAATGCAACAAGGATGGAGATGAATCAGAAAGTATTAAGGCGTCAGCACGCGCTCCCCCGGGCGATGCCTCGTGCTTTGAGTTTTCGGACCACTTAACGTTGCCGTCGTCGTCGCTGCACGCTGCTATGACCAACGCACGGTATGCAAACCTCTTTGATGCACGTACCACGTTACTGCCCCGCAGGCCCAGTAGTCATCAATAAAGCGTGTCAGCCTTTTGCGCATCAACGTACAAAGGAACGTTTTCCATGCTACAAATTTGAACAATCTCAATCCATTAACGTATGTGGAAGACAAACATAAAATCACTAGCAACAAGAGGTGCAAGATGAAAGCTTTGGATGGCAAGGTTGCGGTTGTTGCGGGGGCGACACGCGGCACGGGACGTGGCATTGCGCTGGCGCTCGGCGAAGCTGGAGCAATTGTTTACGGCACAGGCCGAAGCACCCGCGCGGAGCCTAGGAAGGCGACCTCACGCCGGAGCGGTAAAGCGGCCTTCGAGCTGGCAAAGCGACCTGAAACCATCGAAGAGACGGCGGAGATGGTCGAAGCGTGCGGCGGCGTCTGTATCCCCGTGCGGGTTGATCACACCGCCCCCGAACAGGTCGAGAAGCTGTTCAAACGAGTCAGGCAGGAGCAGGGTCGCCTGGACATTTTAGTCAACGATGTCTGGGGCGGTGACGAACTGGGCGAGCAGAAGCCGTTCTGGAAACATTCCTTACAGAAAGGACTGTTGATGCTTGAGCGCGCAGTCCACTCACACATCATCACCAGTCATTACGCCGCTCCGCTGATGATTGAGACCGGCCAGGGACTCATCGTCGAAATTACCGACGGCGATCACTTCAGTTACCGCGGCAGTCTCTTTTATGACCTCGTGAAAACATCCGTCATACGCCTCGCCTTCGTCATGGCGACGGAACTGCGTCAACACAAGATCACGGCACTAGCGCTCACCCCCGGCTTCATACGCTCTGAAGCAATGCTCGATTATATGGGCGTCACAGAAGCGAACTGGCAAGAGGCGATAAAGAAACGGCCGGACTTTATCGAATCCGAAACGCCGTTCTATGTGGGGCGTGCCGTGGCGGCTTTAGCGGCAGACCCGTATGTGTTCAAGAAGACGGGAAGAGTATATGCTGCGTGGGACCTTGGGCCGGAGTACGGTATTACGGATTTGGATGGGCGGCAGCCGAACATTCCGAAGTGGATCGAAGAGAATATGCCCGAATTTACATGGAAGAGTTGCGATGCAGCATTCTATGAGTATTGGGGTTTGCCGTTGGGGAAGGCGTGAGCGCATCATGCACACTACATAGTCCCGCGAGAGGCTGTTGAAGGGTTCAGCGTCACCGCGCGTTCCATGCGTGATGATTCATAGATGGCTTGGATTAGTTCAACGCTGCGCCTTGCTTCCCGTCCATCACAACGCGGTTGCCCGTTCGTCTTGATTGCGTGCAGAAAATCTTCGAAGATTTTTCGATGGCCGCTCACATCGGAGACTACCGGCGAACTCTGACTGGCGTTGCCGTCTTCACCTCCCGTTCCGACCACATCACCCGTGTCGCCGCGCAAGTTTAGTGACACAATTCGGTTGTGCTCTAGAATAATCGTTCCTTCGGAACCGGTTAACTCCAAGCGGCGAGGATACCCCGGGTAGACAGATGTCGCTGCCTCCAGCGTGGCGATTGCGCCATTGGCAAACTCGATTACAGCGACCGCTGTATCTTCCACTTCGATGTTGTGCAGTGCAGTAACCGCTTTTGCGTAAACACGCGCAGCGTCTCCTATTAACCATAACAACAAATCGACTGTATGCACGCCCTGGTTCATCAGCGCGCCGCCGCCGTCGAGCGCCCATGTACCGCGCCAACGCGATTGGCTGTAATACTCCGGCGGTCGATACCACTTTACATGCGCCGAAGCCAGAAAGAGTTTACCGAGTCGGCCGTCATCCACTAACCCCTTAAGAGTGCAGATGTCCGGCGCAACGCGGTCTTGGAAAAAGACGCCGAGTTTCACTCCTGCTTTGTCACACTCGGCGATCAAACGATCTGCTCGCTCGGTTGTGACATCAATCGGTTTCTCGACAAGGACGTGCAGTCCATGCTGCGCTGCTTGGCATCCTTGCTCGGCGTGTAAACCCGACGGACTTCCGATGGCGATTACTTCCAGCGGGCGATGTGCGAGGAACGAACCGAGATCGGTGTACACCGTGCCGCCATAAAGCTCGCCTAACCTCTCAGCCTTTTCTCGATTCTCTCCATAGATGGCGGCAATCTCCACTCCATCAATCTCGCGCGCGGCACGCGCATGCGTCTCGCTGATGTTGCCGCCGCCCAAAATTCCAACATGAAATGTCATAGCCATAATAAAGTTCAAGGTCCAAAGTTCAAGGTTAAAGGTCCAAAGCTTAATGTCCAATGTTGAAGTGCAGTCAGTGAACTCGGCATGGAGCTGATTGACTTTGGACTTCGGACTCTTCTCCCCTGTTGTTTGACAATCTACAGCACTTATGGCAAGAACAGAACTCGCGCCACGACAGATTTCTATTTATCGCTTCAACATTTTTCCGCAGTCCAAAACCATTGCGAGGTTCCGAGTGCAAATGAAAAAGCTCGCGCTCTTCTCCCTTCCTTTGATCCTTCTTCTTTCACTCAGTTGTGAGAGGCCACAGTCGTCAACCAAGAGATACTCAATCGCGGTTATCCCTAAAGGCACAACCAACGAATTCTGGAAGAGCATTCATGCCGGTGCCGTTAAAGCCGCGCGCGAATATACGCAGCAGGGCGTGGAAGTTGACCTGACTTGGAAAGGCCCACTGCGCGAGGATGACCGCGAGCAACAGATTCAAGTCGTCGAAGGGTTTATCAGTCAAGGCGTCAACGGGATTGTGCTGGCCCCGCTCGACAATCGCGCGCTGGTTCGACCTGTCGAAGAAGCCACACGCGCGCAGATTCCGACGGTGATCATCGACTCGGGTCTTGAGTCAAATGCCATCACAAGTTTTGTCGCGACCGACAACTTAAAAGGCGGGATGATTGCCGCTGACCACATGGCACAGTTGCTCGGCGGGAAAGGCAAGGTGCTGCTGCTCCGCTATCAAGAAGGTTCGGCGAGCACTACGGATCGTGAGAATGGTTTTCTCGAACAGATCCGAAAGAATCCAGGCATCGAAGTCATCTCATCAGATCAGTATGCGGGCGCAACACGCGACACGGCTAAACGCGCTTCAGAGAATCTCCTGAACCGTTATGGCAACGACACCCAGGGCATCTTCTGTGTTAATGAATCTTCGACCGCCGGGATGCTGCTCGCTTTGCAAGACATTAACCGAGCGGGCAAAGTTTTCTTTATCGGCTTCGACGCGAGCGAACCTTTTATCGAAGCCATGCGCAATAAACAGTTGCAGGGAATCGTGCAGCAGAATCCATTCAACATGGGTTACCTGGGCGTGAAAACAATGGTGGATCACCTGCAAGGCAAACCCATTGTGAAACGAATTGATACCGGCGTGACGCTCATCACGCCGGAGAATCTCGACGACCCACAATCACAGGAATTGCTTCACCCGCCGCTGGATCAATACTTGAAATGAACTTTGTAGTCTTCAAGAAGATGAAAGTTTGGAGCGTTGCCTTCAGGCGGATTGCGCGCGGCGGAAAAGGTCCAACCAAAGTCGGTACTCCGAACGTGTCCCCTGCTGATCTTTTTCTTGAACCTGGATTGATTATGCCGGTTCGCCGCGTCGTGCGGTCGCGCGCTTTCTCACCGCCGGTTTAACCAGCGGATAGCTTCGTCCGGCTGACACTGCTCGTCCCGCTTCGATGCTCTTTGTGCTGACAGCAAACTCTTTGGTTCGGCTGACACGATTGAGCAAGCGTTCGAGCGTTCCGTCATCAAGCTGCGAGGCATCGACCCCGCTGCTCAAAAGTTCCGCGCGCAGGTTTTCGACGGTGTTAGTGCCCTGCTCATACACATCCGGATAGAGATGCAACACGCCTTCTTCCACAACCAGCGTGTCATAGTTGATGTCAACCAAAAGCGGCGGATCGAGTTGTGCGACTAATGTTTTGCTGGTCCGCTTCGCTCGCTCGATGTCGTCTTGTGACACCGGCAGAGCGCGTGCCGCCACGATCTTTTCGGCAAGGTCAAAGAGATCGCTTTTGAGCATGCGTATGCATCCGTGTGAAACAAGGTTGCCGAGGTCTGACGCTTTAGCCGCTTGGTGAATCAAGTAGCCGTAACCGAGCGGGATCTTGAGCTTGCCGAGCGGATTGCGCGGGTCGCTGGCTTTGATCACTTCACCGGGTTTAACGTCGCGGTGGCCGGCTACCCAATCGCTGTCCGGCGGAATCCACGCTGGGTTCCATATCACCTCGGTCGCTTCTCGCTCGCTGATCGAGATCGGATAATCTTTGCGACCGACGCCGACCGAATAGGTTTTGACTTCTTTGCCGCTCTGCCACAACGTCAACTTGAAGGCAGGCACGTTGACCGTGATCTCGATGTCGGGCTGCCCCGGTTGCAGCGTGGCCCGCTCGATTAACCCGCCGGTGAATTTGTCGGAGCGCACAGACTCGTTAATCTCTAATACGCTCTTGGTCTTTGGAAAGGAACCCTGCTCGCCTCCCGTGCTTGATGCTCGCTGCACAATTTGAAAGTTGAAGGCGGTGTGAGTTGTTGCTATAACGATAGCCGCACAGGTGAACAGCTTGATTACAGTATGAAACGTAAATTGTGGCATATTATTAACT
>JACCTF010000513.1 GCA_013812565.1 Pyrinomonadaceae bacterium
CGGCTCAACCGGTCGAGTTGGCGGCTCGGGTCAAGCCGGTCCAGCAGACGATCTTCAACATCTATGTCAAC
Organism: Pyrinomonadaceae bacterium; assembly: GCA_013812565.1. Lineage (GTDB taxonomy): Bacteria > Acidobacteriota > Blastocatellia > Pyrinomonadales > Pyrinomonadaceae > JACCTF01. The sequence goes on from JACCTF010000513.1 coordinate 72, forward strand.
CGAAGGCCGCGGAATTTGCGGTACGCTCAGAGGCGATGTCTCCCCCCGCATGGATGTTAGCTGCCCGATACGACGGGCCGCGCCAAAGGCAACGATGCGGCGCGTGACGTACTGGCGTCCGGCACCGCTGGCAAGCGTTGTCAGATCAGGAAGCGATGCGCGCGCGGCGAGCCCTGACCAGCGCAACGTGCTGACGGCCGTGCGCGCAAGTTGTACGCCGCCAAAGACCGTCGTCGCTGCCCCTGCGTAACGGAAGTAGAGCGAAGCGGAACGGGCGGCAACGGCCGCGACCGTTCGCAAGATTCCGCGTCCCGGCGGGTTGTGGCGCGCTCGCCAAAGGGCGCGCTTACTGCCATCGTCAGAGGTCGCGTCGGATGCAACATCGAAGGCGGCAAGCTCATTGCGTCCGCCAACCACCGACTGCCCGGCCTCGTTAATCAAAACAAACCCTGCCCTCTCAACTTCGTGCGAAATTTTGGCGCGCCGCTTCCCCGTCCCCACGTCGATCGCGATGAGATCGTCGCGGTCGGCAACAAGCAGCGTGGACGGATCAAGCAGGGCGATGTTGGTGATGCCCTTGTCTGCTCCCTTGTAATGCCACAGCGTTTTTCCGCTTCCGGCATCAATCGCGCTGACGCCGTAGGGGCCGCGCTCCGCCGTCTCACCATCACTTACACGCGTAAACTGTCCGCCGGTGCGCACGTATAGCACTCGATTCGTGAGCATCATCTGCGGAGTCAGCCCCAGGTCTTTTGCTTCCCACCGAACCTCTCCGGTGTCACGCGAGATGGCACGCACGCGGCCGCGCCCCGAGGTGTAGATCAATCGTTCATCAAAGACCGGGTCGGCTTCGGTCAGCGCCAGTCCTTCCTCGTTGACGCGAAAGCGTTCGCGCATCCGCCCTTTGCCGCTTCGGGCGTCGAGCGACGTCAGGCCTTCGTAGAACAGGTAAAGCCTTCCATCGAGAAAGAGCGGCGGGCGGTAGTTGTCGAGCGTGTATTCAACTTCACGGTCTTCCCGCTCGCTCCACTCTGTCGGCATCATCTCGACTTCGCTTTCCAGTTCGCGCTTCCACAGTTCGTCGCCGGTGCTCAGATCAAAAACATGCACCGTCGGTTTACGCTTGAAGCCGGAGCGCGCTCGTTCCCGCGCATCGCGCGTAAAGACGGCGGCCAGAAGGTTCGTCTCCAGATCAACTGCCATTTGCATCACCGCGCCGCGCACACGCTCGCTCTGCCACACGCGGTTGCCGGTCAACAGATCAACTGCCTCGACGCGCGTGCGGTCGCCCTTCGTGAAGCTGAGCAGCACGAGGTCTGTGCCGGGAATGGGAGCCACTTCCCTTTCGTCGAGGCGCGCTCCTTTACGCCGCCACACCACATCGCCCGTCTCGCCATCCACCGCATAGAGCGAGCGCTCGGTGCCCGCGACGAGCACGCCCAGTTCCGTCAATTGATAGAAGCGCACTTCGCCGTCAAGCTTTGTGGACCAGTTCGATGCAACCGCCGTTGCGTGTGCGCTGGTGCTACTCGGAAGAAGCATGGTGACCAAGGCGAGCGCAAGCATCACGCGCTTCAGCGAGCGATTCTGAGCTCGCGCGATATGACGATTCACTGCTTGTGTGAAACCAATCAGGCTGGTGAACATCGATTACTCCTGTTTGATTGCTGCGCTTTGCGGGAAGAGTTAAGCTGACTTGATAGAGTTGAAGATAAACATCTGAGGGACTGTCGTTTGGAGTACCGACTTTATTCAAGCTCTTTCCCGCGCCGCATAATCCGCCTGAAGGCGAGAATTCCAACTTCCATCTCCTTGAAAGTCATATGTCTAGTGTAAGTAACTTACGAGCCGCTTTCAAAGAGGCGCCCACTGAAGAAAGAGGATCAATAGACAAGAGATGTCAAATGAGAAGAAACGCGCACTGATCGTGGTTGATGTACAGAACGATTTTTGTCCGGGCGGAGCGCTTGCTGTGCCCGGCGGCGATGAAGTCATCGCGCCGCTCAACCGCTTGATCGAAAAGTTTCTGGAGCAGGGTGATCCCGTCATCAAAACTCGTGATTGGCATCCGCCGGAGACGAAACACTTTGCGGACTTTGGCGGCAGGTGGCCGGTGCACTGCGTGCGCGATACACCCGGCGCACAGTTTCATTCCGCCATTCTGGACGATCCGCGCATCATTGTCATCTCTAAAGGTTTGGGCAATGACGACGGCTATTCAGGATTTGATGAAACTAATCTCGTCTTCCTGCTTCGTCAACAGGGCGTTGAAGAACTATGGATCGGCGGACTAGCTACTGATTACTGCGTGAAGAACACGGCGCTCGATGCCCTCAGCGAAGGCTTCAAGGTCAAAGCTATTAGCGAGGCGATGCGTGCCGTTGACCTCACAGCGGGCGACGGCGACCGCGCCATCGAAGAGATGCGCCGAGCCGGTGCCCGAGTTATATAACACGCGGCACCTATGCGTTCATTAAGTCGGTTCGGAGTAGTGATTATGGAGTAGCACAATGAGTCAACGAATATATGTGCGACGGGTTGTCTTTTATCTTGCGCTTCTCTTAGCGGCAGTTCATCAAGTGTCAGCCCACGAGAAATGGTTCCATGAAACTGATCCTTATCCGCTACGGTGGGATTTGTATTTCCGTCTGCTTCCGCTCGCGTTCACCGCGGCGGTGTTGCTCGTCACGCTCGCCGCCTGGTTTTGGTGGAAGCGCCGCGGCCGTAGTTTCGTTCCCGGCCCTGAAAACTTCGGCACGACCGCTGAGCGACGGGCGGCGTTGTACGGCTTAGTGCCAGCTATTCTAGCCGTACATGTGGCGGTGCCACTGCTTGTCAGCGGCGTGCAGGGGAACCTGTTCACACCGAACAACCGTTTGCCGGGCGTGTCGGTGTACGTGCTGGGTTTGGCGCAGACCGGCATTGCCTTAGCCCTATTCTACGGAGGGCTTGCACGAGTTGGCGCCGCGGCGCTCGCCGTACTCTGGGTCGTCGGCATCTTCCTCGTGGGTCTGGAACAGATGCTCGAAAGCGCAATGTACCTCGGCTTCGCGGCATTCTTCTTTCTTGCCGGACGCGGCCCCATTGCGATTGACCGCTTGATTCTTCCACGGTTTGAGCCTTCCGCTCAATTGATGTTGAAAGCTATCCCGGCACTGCGAACGGGTTTGGGTTTGAGCCTCGTCGTCGTCGCGTTCACAGAGAAGTTCGCCAACATCCCGCTCGCCTTAGCGTTCTTAGAACGCTACCCGCTCAACTTCACCTCTGCCCTCGGCATTCCGATGTCGAATGAAACGTTCATTCTCTGCGCCGGAAGCGTCGAACTGCTTGTCGGATTATGGATACTCTTCGGCCTCTTCACACGCGAGATAATCCTCATTGCGTGGATTCCGATTAACATGACCTTGACGATCTTTAACTGGACGGAGCTAATCGGGCACCTCCCGATCTATGGAACACTCGCGGTGCTCTTGGTATGGGCACCAGGGCATGAGAACCTGGCACTTTGGCTTAGCGGGTTGCGCGAAGGACCCCTTGCGATTCTTGAGCGAGACGGCCAACAGGCTGCCGACGCCGAACGAGTTAAATCTTCTGTCCCGCCAATCATTCGGGGAGCGCGCAGCGTCTGAATTTGCTTTCGAGGGACAACAACTGCTCTATGGGCTATGTCTTTAGCGACAAGCTGCATGCTCGCAACCGCAGCCGATCTCTATTACGCCCGACTTCTCCGCGTTCTCACAATACTCGCTGCAGTATTTCGTGCCCTCCGGTACAAGGCAACTGCAAGTCGGATGCCCGCAATTTTTTTTGTTTTCATTTGCCATGATAGTAAATACTCCTTCGGTTGAATGAACTTCCCTAACCAACGCTGTGTGAGCCGAGTTTAGTCATACTGCCCGGTAAGTCAAGTCAAATATTTTAGGATGAATAAGCTAACTCTCTGTCTTCTGCATGCCAAACCATCAATCGCACACACGTGTTACCATTCGCCTCTGACATGAGCACGCTGAACATTGATCGTTACCACGCAACGATGGGCGACGCGGCGTATAAGCCAGAAAC
>JACCTF010000518.1 GCA_013812565.1 Pyrinomonadaceae bacterium
ATCGTAAAGTTGGGAAAGGCGCGTAGTGTGATCGAAGTTACAAGGACCGAAACGGCAACCAGCAAGATTTGTATCGCGGTTGACAGTGTAAAGCGAAAGCGGGGTCTATCCTCCAGAATCTCTGTTAGGAAAGAGGTCGCCACGGTCGGACGATCTTCGTGATCGGCAACCAAGCGGCGCAAGCCCACATCGCTTAAGTAACCGAATGCAACATCAATGGCGGCGAGAAACGCGAGTACGATGAGCAGTAAACACGTTGTGCCTATTTCGATCTCCATGGTTTGCTCGATGGCAGGAATTATATACCGAGGCGGCGGCGCAGGCGGAGTTCCAGGCGGTTCATCTCACCGTTATCGGTTGCGTGATCGTAGCCGCACAAATGCAGTAAGCCATGAAGGATCAACTGGGCCACCTCTCTGTCCATCTCAAGCCGGTGCTCAGCGGCTTGCCTTGAGGCTTGCTCAACCGAGATTACCACGTCCCCAAGGTGCTTCTCGCTCGCCTTCTCAAATGAAGTCTGCTCCGAAGGGAACGAAAGCACATCGGTCGTACAATCCTTTCCGCGATAATCGCGGTTCAGCTTGCGCATCGTGCGGTCGCTTGTGAATAGCACTGTCGCCCCTTGATTTTGAACACCAATCATTTCCAGAGCCTGCTCGCCAAACGCCTGCCAACGTTCGCGGTCAATCTGCTGACCGCGCTGCCGGTTCACGACTTCGACCGCGCCACCGCTCATCACCTTCACATGCCGCTTCTTTTTGAGTGATCTTCATAAGCTCTAATAATTAACTGGACCAGACGATGGCGCACCACATCCTTCTCGGTGAAGTAAACAAACTCAATCCCTTCTACCCCAGACAGCACGCGCTCAGCCTCGATCAAACCGCATCTTTTACCCGCGGGTAAATCTATCTGCGTGACGTCGCCCGTCACCACAGCCTTCGAGCCAAACCCAATGCGCGTCAGGAACATCTTCATCTGCTCGCTGGTAGTGTTCTGCGCTTCGTCAAGAATGATAAACGCGTCGGCGAGCGTGTTATGAGTCAAGATAAAATCATCGGTGACGTAAAGCGAATCCGGCGCTGCAACGCTGATGCACTGCGTTTCCATTTCGCCGACGGGTTCAATGTTCTTGATAAAACGGGCGGGGCGACCTCCGCCGTGTTCACGGTAAACGTCGGCTTTGCGTTTCAAACGGAAAGGTTCCAAGCCTTTCGGCAAACGAATATCCATTACGAAAGCGTCATTGCGATAGCCGATGGCTCTGCCGTTGGCAAATCCGGGCGTTCGTCCTTCGGCTTTTCTTCTTCGCCAATAAGCCACGCCGCCGAGCGAACGCACCAGAAATAGCACATCATCTTTCAATCCATCCGAAGTTGTCGTGTATTGAATCCGGCATGTGCGACCGGCTTGAATAACGGGCCCGCCGTCGGTGTCCAACAGCCCTTGCAAAACGGCGAGTCGAACCATTGGGCTGTTGTAGAGATAAATTTCGGGAATAAATTTCGTTGACGAATATGTTCCGCTTAAATTCAATTCGCGTAAAGCCTGCGTCAGCGGATTGGGAAGGCTGCCGCCGCAATTTTTCGCCATCGGGTTGGTAATTGTGTAATCAATTCGAGATTTGCGCCGAACCGAAAGAGGCGTACCCGAAAAGGCAGACTCCAAAGACGAAATCAACTCCGCATCGGAGGTACAAAAAGTAGGCACAGTTTTTCCGGTTATGCAGCCATCCCCAAGCAACAGACCGAGCGAATAGGGGTCAAGTGGAGTGTGTCGAAACGCCCATTGAACCGGCGCGGACAGCAAAGGCAATTCATAGCGGTATTGGTGAAAGCAACGCAGATCGCCCATCATCTCCTGCGTCTGCAAAATGCGTAAAGGTTTGTTCCGCCGTTTGTCAGAAGCCGTGCGAACAGCCCAGAGATGCTCGCCGCAGGCAAGCGTGCTTGAGCCGTCGGTCATCGTCACGCGATACACTTTCTTTTTACCTTGCGGGAAAACGCCGATGACTCTGGTTGGTTTGCCATCCGAGCCGGTGACATCATCGCCAATTTTAATACTGCCCATTTCCTGCCAACCATTTGGAGTCAACAGCTTGCAATCCAAAGCCAACGCCCGCCCGCGCATGAACGCGAGCGGCGCGACTTCGATGATGCGTTTCTCCAAAAGCTTAGTGACGCGCTCAGCGTCGATCAGATCAAAGAGCGCGTCGTAGAGCGGACGCAAGTACGGATCAACCTTATCCTGCAGATCGCCCGGAAGGAATCCAAGCTTTTCTCCTGCCTCTACGGCGGGCCGCGCCAGCACAATGCGGCTGACCTGCTTCTGCATCAATGCTTGCACGGCCATCGCCACCGCGAGATAAGTTTTCCCGGTACCGGCGACTCCTATCCCGAATACAATGTCTTTGTTCTGGATGGCTTCGATGTAGCGACGTTGATTTGCCGACTTCGGCGCGACCTGCTTTTTGCCGGTTGGATTAAAGCGCGCTTTGGTGAAGTAATCGCGCAACGAGTAGGCGCGATCTTCGGCTATCTGGGCGAAAGCCTCGCGCAGTTCACGGTCGGTGAAAGTTTTGCCTTCGTTAAAGAGATGGGCGAAATCATCCAGGATGCGCTCGGCCGTTGCCACATCCTTGGGATCGCCGTCGATGGTTAGGTCTTGACCACGCGCGCCCACCCGCACGTCCAAAAGCGATTCAAGATACTTTATGTTTTGGTCGTGAACGCCAAAGAGCGTTTCAATTCCTCGTGGCGGAAGTTCAATCTTCTTCAACAGCTAGAACAATCTCCTTTGTCGCGGACAAACCTTAAAATCGGGTGGGGAAGGCGGATAAAATTGGACAAGAGGTTCGAGCATAAAATGTTTTGAGGACGCTACTACACGGCGCGCAAAAGTGTCAACAAGGGGCACGGTGTCCCGGCTCGGTGCGCTCCTAGCGTCTTGACACACATGAGACAGGTACCTATACTTCGCGGTTTGCGTTTGCCTTTTGTTAACTGAACATTAAACAATATGAGGTTTTTACCACCTCGAATTAAGTTTGACCGGAGATTTCAATGCCTAATCACAAATCCTCAGAAAAACGGATGCGCCAAAACGAGAAGCGCCGTTTGATCAACCGCGGTAGTCGAAGCCGTCTTCGGACATCTATTAAAAAGTTGCGCACCGCGCTTTCTGAAGGTGATGCTAACGAGGTGCAGACGTTGCTGCCCAGCACAGTTTCAGCCATTGACAAAGCTGTACAAAAAGGCGTGATCCATCGGAACGCCGCAGCACGTTACAAGTCGCGTTTAACGATTCGCAGCAACCAGGTGACCCCGCAACAGTAGAGCCGCTATTGCAAGTATTTTAAGAAGCGAGGTTCGTCGCCCTACAAACTTACCTTGCTTCTTTCTCCGTACGTTTCCTTATACGTCGAAATTTAGAGTGTACAGAGCACGCACTGGTGCCTCCGCAGCTTCCGTGGCTCCCCTCTCTTATCTTTTTCAAGACCACTTCTCTACAAACAAGCCATGCCTCTTTTGACGACTGACGACCTATAGAGAAGTCTCGGGCATTAACTCGCAAGCTCGCAGACAAGCATTTCCAGTTGCAGCCGCGGCGTCGCTTGTGATGTTTTAATAGAAAGATCGGCGGCAGCGATGCGTTCAATTCGGTGCACAAGATCAGGTGCAGAAGCACGGCGAGCGGTGGCAAGAAAATCCTCACGTTTATTAAACGGTAAAGGAACGAGCCGGAAAACCTCCGTATTAGCAGCGCCGCGCGCCATCAACTCCTTAGCAAGAAGCAGCCGATGATAGTTGCTTCCAACAAGCCCGATAAGCAATACAGGCTCAACCCCATCGTCAAGCAGGCGACGCAAAGTTTCGAGAGCGCGTCCACGATTCCCCGCGACAAGGTGATCGGTCAGCTCGAAGTTAGACAACTCGCGCGAGCGCCCGACGAGCGATTCAACCAACTCAAGGCTGATGAGATTTGAAGGCAGCGCGCCCGTCGCAAGTTTATCTAGCTCCGTCGCCAGTGTGCGCACGCTTTGTCCCACGAGGGCGATAATCTGCCGAAGCGCGTCGTCGGCTGCTTCCGCCTTTAATTCTTTCAAACGCGCGCGCGCCCAGACGCTAAGTTCCGCGTCCGTCATCGGCGAAAACTCTACCGCGACACAGGCATCGAGCAATGCTTTGCTTAGTTTACGGCGCTTGTCTATATCATTTGCGATGAAGATCATCACGGTAGACTCGGCGGGACGAGCGATGTAGCGGAGCAGTGCTTCTTCATCCGGCTCGCGGAGTTTGCCGAAGTCACTGATTCGGATAACACGCCGGTGGGTCATCATCGGCAACTGACAGGCTGCTGCAATCGCCTGCTGCACGTCGATGCTCGCTAAGTTGAAGCTCGCTTCGTTGAACTCGCGCAAACCGGTATCACGCAACACCTGGTCGGAGATCACGCGCGCCGCTTGGCTTCGCAAATACTCCTCTGCGCCGAACAGCAGATAGAGCGTAGCAATCCGTCCTTGCTGAAGATTGCGCCATAACTGTTCGCGAGTCTCTAAGCCCATGATTTTCTAGTTCGCTTCGAGGCCGATGACAAGCGTTGAAATAAGGTTTTCCGCGAAGCGGCGCGCGATGCGTTGAACCGCCGGATCCTCTTCGTTGAAGAACGCCCGCGGGTCATTAGCAAACTCGAACGAATCGCGAAAAACATAATTCTGATTATCGTACAG
>JACCTF010000527.1 GCA_013812565.1 Pyrinomonadaceae bacterium
TGAGCGGCTCGATCAGAAACTGCGCTGGTGGTCCTACACCATGGGGAAGCTGGATCACCGGCGAGGAAACCATCATCGGAAGGTTATCCAGCCCGCCGACGAACTTTCCCCACGGCTACACTTTCGATGTCTCGGCCAGCGCCAATGCGGAGGTGGATGCCATCCCGCTCAAGGGCATGGGACGATTCTCGCATGAGGCCATCGCCGTGGATCCTCTCACCAATTATATTTATGAGACCGAAGACCAGGGCGTTACCAGCGGTTTTTACCGCTACGTCCCGAATGAGCCGAACGCACCCGGTCTCTCGCCCAACTTCATGGCCGGCGGAACATTGCAGATGCTGGCGATCAAAGAGAGGCCACAGTACGATACCCGCACCGGACAGACCGTGGGGCTGGAACTGGAGGCAGAGTGGGTGGAAATTAGAAACCCCGACCCAAACCTGGAGAACGGTGCGCGCTCCGTCTTCTCGCAAGGCTTTGACAGAGGAGGCGCTGCGCGATTCGCACGGCTCGAAGGCTGCTGGTACGGCAACGGCCACATTTTCTTCGATTCAACCAGCGGAGGCAACGTTGGGCAGGGCCAGATCTGGCGGTACACCCCGGTCAGTGAAGCTGAAGGAGTTCTCACCTTAATCTTCGAGTCGCCGAGCATAGACGTGCTGAACGCGCCCGATAATATTTGTTACACCCCAAACGGCGGACTGCTGATCTGTGAGGATGGCACCGGAGTGGAGTTCGTCCACGGCTTGACGCCGACCGGAGCGATCTTCAAATTCATTGAGAACGTGGTGCCGGGCCGGACCGGAGATGAGTTCGCCGGCTCGACCTTCAGCCCTGATTTAGAGACGCTGTTCGTCAATATCCAGGGTGCAAACCTGACTTTCGCGGTGTGGCCGGAACAGGGGCGATTTTGGGCAGACGGCGGTATCTAAACTGGTAGGAAGATGACGGCCGAAGCGGTGAAGAAACAGACCGCAGTGTCTATATCTTCACCGTATTGGCCGGCACGACGTCATCGAACGTGCTTTTGGATAAAGGTAACGACCGAGAGTTGTTACCAAAGCTTTGTCACCAGAGTCTCTTCAATCACCGTATGAGACAAAGAGAGTGGCTTTAACAATGATATCTCTCCCGCGGTCTCTTGATCACCCTAGTCAATTGCTGTAGCTCGGCTATACTGAAGGTGACAATAAACTTGTAGTTTTGAAGCCTGCCCGTATTTTGATTAATTAAAAGGGAAGCTCTTTGAGGAGCTTCCCTTTTAACTTTTCCGTCCAAAAGGGACATTATTCACTTGCTAGATTGTGTCGGTAAAGCGGCATTATGACCGCTGTCGCCGAGTAGGGGAGAAGAGTTGCCTCAACTCCCCCCTCTCAGAACGGCACGGGCGCGTTTCCACGCATGCCGCTCAAGCCTCTCCTAACGCCCTTTTCACAGGACGCGGTTTCACCACTGTCAAACCCTGGCTGTGGACTTGTCTATGGCACTCTGGATGAAGCAACATACGGTTCTCTGCCGTATCTCTGCCGCCATTGACCCGCCAGATGACATGATGAGAGTGCCATCCGGTGCTCGCGGTGATCTTCTCGTGACAGATTGGGCAGAGCCCGTGTTGTTGCTTCCAAAGATAGAGAAGCTGCCTACGTCCTTTTATGTTCGTCTCCATCTTCACGTCTAGGCGACGCTCGATGTAAGCTTCCCACGCAGGATCATAAGGGTTAGCTGCTCCTTTTATCTTGGTGTGCCTTTTGATTGGCACACCCGCGGCTTTCAGTAACTGAACCTTATGGGTCACCCCATCCTTGTCTGCTACTGTTCCGTAAAACACCCAGTTGTTACCTTTGTGCGTTGTGAAGTATTTACTTCTGATCCACGTACGAGGTTTATGTGGGTGTCTCCTTGTTGCCCATCTCCATAAACATTGATGTATCGCATGGTCTACGGCAACGAACGTCTGTTTACTCATCACATGCTGGTGGTAGCCCACCCATCCCCGGATAATGGGGTTGAGTTGTGCTATCAGGTTTCCAGCTTTAGCTTGTCTGTTAGTGATGATGACTTCTCGCACCTTGCCCAAGAATGCTTTCACATTCTTCCGGGATGGCTTGATTAACAGCTTGCCATTGTACTTACGGACATTGTCGGGTAAGGAGGTAATGTCACCACTACCCCCTCCCCTCAGAACGACACATGAACCTTTCGATTCATGTCGCTCAAGCCCTTCTAACGCCCGTTGCCGGACGCGGTTTCGCTACTTCCAACATTTGGCTGTGAACTTGCCGATGACATTCTGGGTGGAGCAGCACACGGTTCTCTGCTTTATCAGTACCGCCATTAGTCCGCCATACTATGTGGTGGTTGTGCCACCCTGTTAGCTTGGTGATCTTCTGGTTGCATACTGGACAGTTCCCGCCCTGTTCTTGCCAAAGATAGAGTAACTTCCGCCTTCCTCTCAGGTCATCCATCATTTTCACGCCGAGGCGCTTCTCAAAGTAGATTTCCCAAGCAGGATCATACGGATTGGCTTCTCCTTTGATCTTGACGTGCCTTTTGATCGGCACGTAGGCTGCTCTCATCAACCGGTTTTCTTGCTTCCTACCTTCCTTCTCGGTTTCTCCGTAGAAGACCCAGTTTTGATCCTTGATGGATTTGAAGTATTTAGCTTTGATCCATGCTTTGGATTTGTGCAGGTGTCTTCGTCGAACCCATTGCCATGAAGCTTTGAAGATCGCATGGTCCACTTTCTTGAAAGTCACCTTACTGACCACATGTCGATGATAGTTCGCCCATCCGCTGATAACAGGATTGAGTTTTACTATCAGGTGTCCGGCTGTGGCTTGTTTGTTATCTTTGATGATCTTTCGAACTTTCCCTAACAACGTCGTGACGCTTTTCCGCGACGGCTTGATGATTAACTTGCCGTTGTATTTGCGTGCGTGTTGACCGAGAAAGTTGAAGCCGTCCTCAATATGCGTGATGACTGTCTTCTCTTGCGATAGTGTCAGCCCTCTTTCCATCAGGAAGCTTTCCACAAAAGGTTTGACTTCCGTTTCCAGTAGCTCCTGAGAGTCACCGGTGATGATGAAATCATCCGCATACTTGATCGTATTAACCTTGGCACAATAGCCGTTCTTCGGCTTCGGGTACTTCTCCAGGAGCCTTCTTTCCAGACCATCGAGCGCCAGATTAGCGATCACCGGAGAGCAGACTGAGCCTTGTGGCACACCTTCTTCGGTTGGGTAGAGGACTTGCCGATCCATGAACCCAGCTTTCAACCATTTACGGAGTATGGCTTTGTCCATTGGAGTGTGAGCCACTAACCACGCATGGTTAAAACTGTCATAGCAAGACTTTATATCGCCTTCGAGGATCCACTGCGGAGAACGCTTTTTTCCTAATGCGGTGAAGCATTGCTCGATCGCGTCCGCCGCACATCTTCCGGTTCTAAACCCGTAGGAGTTTGGATCACCAGTAGTTTCTGCGATGGGATCAAGGGCGAGCAGATACAACGCTTGCATCGCTCTGTCACACATTGTCTGAATGCCAAGAGGGCGCCGCTTGCCATTGCTTTTCGGGATGTACACACGCCGTGACGGTTGAGGTCGATAGCCCCTTTGCCGCAACGCTTGTACCGCCCGTGCTTTCTTCTCCGGGGTGTCCCATATTTGATGATCCACTCCCGGCGTTTTTTTGCCGTGGTTTTCCGTCACTCGCTTAACAGCCAGAACTTTACCGCTGAACGAGTGCGCAAGTAGATGTTGTAAGGCGCGAACCTTACCCCATCTTTTCTGCTGCGTTGCCTTCACGATGCGTACTTGGAGCCGACGCACGGTGGAGTGAGCTTTCTGCCAGTTGATGACAGGCCAGTTCACTCTGTCGTGGGAGACTGCACCAGCTAATGTTGCCACTGCTGTCATCTGCCTTGTCTCCTTGATCGGTTAATCAAGCTCTCTCGTGATGAAAGACCAGATGGAAGTCTGCCCGCTTTCGCGGCAAGGTGATATGGCCTAAAAGCCTCAACCTCTATCTTCTCCATTACAGAGCAGCGTTCGCTTGTTCCATCCTCCTCTACCCGCAACTCTATTGACTCGCTTCACAGCTCGCTTTCCCGCTCTCGGGAGAGTTACGGGCTTACCACGTTCTACGCACGTACCAGAATGGGTTAGGCTCTGCCTATCCGCCGATGGCCCTATCGTCTGCGACAGGAGAGGCCAAAGCTCCTGTACCAACCATGTTGCCTTTTGGCTCAAGCCTATCAGCATCTTTGGCTTGTTCTTTCCTAACGGCGTTTATGAGCAGTTCACTTATGTTAGCCATACCATTCAACCCTAGTTCCCGGCCACCTTGATGCTGGTAGTCACAACCTTTCCTCACGGTTCGGCTGTCGTCTGTCAGACGAGGCTACATTGTTCCAAGAGCTTCACACCGCCGGATTACTCCCGCTGCATGTCTTGGTAGGGTACTGGTAGCAGAACACCAGGTTATGTCCTGATCGCTCAGTCATAACAGCTACGTGTGTAACTTCGTGTCGCACCTGGCCCAAGAAGTCGAACCCGTCTTCGATCCGCGTGATCTTGGTCTTCTCTTGCGAAAGTTCCAAGCCTCTAGGTTGGAGAAAGTCTTCAACCAGTGGTTTGATCTTTGTTTCCAACAGTTCTCTTGATCTGCCAGTCACAATGAAATCATCCGCGAACCGAGTTACGTTAACCAGTGCTGATCCTCTGCCTGTATTGCGCGGGTACTTGCCTCTCAACATTCCTTCTAGTCCGTTGAGAGTTAAGTTCATCAAAGCTGGTGAAGCGACGCCGCCTTGCGGCGTTCCTGCTTCTGTCGGGTACAGAATGTTCTTCTCCATAAACCCAGCCTTCAACCATTTCTTGAGTGTCTTTTTGTCCATTGGAGTATTCGCCAACAGCCACTCATGGTCGATTCCATCAAAGCAAGATTTTATGTCGCCTTCCAAGATCCATTGCGCTGATGTTCGATGGCTCAACACAACAAAGCATTGTTGCATTGCATCCGCGGTTGATCTTTCTTTCCTGAACCCATAGGAGTTCGGGTCCGCTGTCGTTTCCACCACCGGGTCAAGCGCAAGCAAGTGTAGTGCTTGCATTGCTCGATCCTTCATGACTGGTATTGAGAGCGGCCGCCTGCGCCCGTTATCTTTAGGAATATAGACGCGCCGCAGTGGCAACGGTTTATACGCGTGCTGCTTTAGCTCATCTATGGCTTGCGATTTCTTCTCAGGTGTGTCCCAGACTTCTCTGTCCACGCCTGATGTCTTTTTGCCCTGGTTTTCAGTTACCCGTTTGACGGCTAATGCTTTGCCAGAAAACGAGTGGACGAGAAGATGTTGCAAGGCACGAACCTTGCCCCATCTGCCTGCCTGTGTCGCCTTCACAATACGCGCCTGTAGCCGACGCACGTTTTGATAAACTTTGCTCCACTTGATCGTGGGCCAGTTAACTTCAACGTGGGAGAACGCACCAGCACATGTTGCCATTGCCGTCATCTGCCTTTTCTCCTCATTCGGTTACTCAGGTTCTCTTGTGACGAGAGACCAGATGGAAGTCTGCTCGCTTTCGCGTGGAGTGATGTTGCTTTGCGGCTCAACTCCTATCCGCTCCATTACAGAGCGGCGTTGGCTTGCTCCATCTTCCTCTACCAGCCATTCCATCAGCGCACCTTGCGGCTTACTTTCCCCGGAGGGAGAACGACTGGTTTACCACGTTTCATGCACATACCAGCTTGGGTTAGACTCCGCCTGTTCGCCGGTGACCGAAATATCTGCGGCAGGAGAGGTAGGAACTCCTACACTTGGCCACGTGCCTTTTGGCTCAAGCCTCATCAGCATCTTTGGCTTGCCAGTTTTGACGACGTTTATCAGCGGTTCACTTGAGTTAGTCATACCATGCGCTCCTAGTTCCCGACCGCAGGGATGCTGGCAGTCACCACTGCTTCTCACGATTTGGTGGCCATCTCGAAAGATGAGGCTACATTGTGCTACGGGCTTCGCACTGCTGGATCACTCCAGTAGCACGCCGCAGTAGGAGACTGGTGGCAGAACACCAGGTTATGTACTGTGTTGGTCATAACAGCTATGTGCATGACTTCGTTTCGCAACCTATCGAAAACTTCATCCGCAACGAAATAGGGGATTATGATACTTTCGATGTTACCGTTACACCAACGTTACACTGATATGTAACGTAGCTCCGATAGGTTTTGGCGAAGGACAATATGTTCAGGAACCGCCGACCTGCTTCGTGCAGGGGAACAGCTCGCAGACATGCAAGGAAGAGGATTGATCGCGCTAACGAAACATGCAGTAGAGGGCGAAGTAGCTGGTGACAGCGATGTGCAAAGCAGCAGCAAGATTAAAGTGACGCTAGTGACCAGCATCGCCGTATTAGTGTCGCTGGTGATTGGTTTTCTGATGATCCTGTTCAACAACCGCGCGGCATAACAACTCGCTCAACCGGACGCGCAATCAGCGTACCTC
>JACCTF010000536.1 GCA_013812565.1 Pyrinomonadaceae bacterium
CCGTTGTGCAAGGCTGTGCGTCGCCTCGTTGACGCAGGCATTGTTGTTGTCGCCGCCGCCGGTAACAACGGCAAGAACGCTGCGGGGCAGAAGGTTTACGGCGGCATTCACTCGCCAGGCAACGAACCCTCGGCGATCACCGTCGGTGCGACGAACGCCTATGGTACGGATTTACGCAGCGATGATGGCATGGCTACCTACAGCTCACACGGGCCGACTCGTAGCTACACAACGGATTTATTGGGTATTAAACACTACGATAACCTTGTCAAGCCGGACATGGTTGCGCCCGGCAACAAGTTGATCGCTGCCGAGGCAAAAGACAACTACTTCGTCACGAATAACCCGGAGCTACACGTTAATACGTCTAATGATGATGATAAGAAGATGATGTACATGAGCGGCACCTCGATGGCCGCCCCCGTGGTCGCAGGCGCAGCCGCCCTGCTGCTGCAAGCCAACCCGAAACTCACGCCGAATATGGTCAAGTCGATCTTGATGTACACGGCGCAACCCCTGGCCGGCTACAACATGTTCGAGCAGGGCGCAGGCCAGCTCAACATCGAAGGTGCGGTGCGGTTCGCCAAAAGGGTGCGCACGGATTTAACGAACGCGACGCCGCTCGGCGCACCGTTGTTAACCCCGGGCACGGCGCTCGTCGCACAGACAACCATTGCCGGGCACACCTTTACCTGGTCGCGCGGCATTATCCTAGGTCAGACTTATGCCACCGGCGTTAACCTCTCCACCCAGTACCAGAAGATTTACAATCTGGGAGTGATGATTGGCGACGGTGTCATGATCGGCGACGGTGTCATGATCGGCGACCAGATCATGACCAGCGATGGTGTCATGATCGGTGACGGCATACCCTTCCTCAACGTCAGCGAGTTGCTCGGCAACGGTGTGATGATCGGCGACGGTGTGATGATCGGTGACGGTGTCATGATCGGTGACGGTGTCATGATCGGCGATTCGATCTCCGTGCGGGTCAACGGCGATAACACGTCTTTTATGTGGTAGACGTTGAAGTCGATTATGCAGCTACAGATGCGAAGGGGTATCTGTAGCTGCAAGCCGTTAATCAGTGTCGGCTTGTAAGCTCAGCCGAACTTAGCCGCTACGATACGATTTACCCGTAAGGTGAATGATTCACTTGTTCGTCAATCTGGCAATCCTTTAATAATTCAAGCTGACCGATTCGGTCAGCTTTCTTTTTTTCAACTATGCGATAAATCATTAGTTCTCAGCGAGATTGCCCTGCTCGGGGGCAAAGCATGAACGGCATAATGCTTGCCCAAGGTAATATCGCGGGGTCGGCATGATGACCCGAACGCCTCACAGATTTCTCAATCCTAGACTAAGCGACGAGAAGCGCCTTTCACCACTAGCTCTCACACAACCGACGGTACGAAGCTATGAGCAGACAACGTTTCACCAAATCATACATGCGGCTGATTCTCGCTATCGGTGTAGGGATGTCTCTGTTCTCCGTGTATCACCTTCCGTTTGGGCAGCTCGATATAAACTTTTGGCTGCTGGCCTTAGCTACTGTCGGCATCATTTCGCGCTTTGACATTCAGCTCCCGCAGCTTAACTCGCAAATCACAATCTCTGACACGTTCATATTTCTGACCATGTTGCTCTACGGCGGCGAGGCGGCCATCCTGCTGGCGGCGGCCGACATGCTCTGTCATTCATCTCGCGTTCATAAGAGACCGATCACGATTCTGTTCAATGCGGCTGCTAAGGCGTGCTCAACCTTTGTCACCGTCTGGACGCTGCGATTCTGCTTCGGCACGATTGAGGGACTGCTCCACAGCGGCCACCTTGCGACCTTCACCATCGCCATCTGCGTCATGGCGCTCATGCAATACATCGCTGACTCAGCGCTGATCGCTGTGTGCGCCGCCTGCAAAACCGACCAACCCCTGTGGGATACGTGGAAGAAACATTATCTGTGGAGTTCGATCACGTACTTTGCGGGCGCCGCGACGGCGGGAATCACCGTGCAACTGATTGACAAGTTTAGTTTCTACACGGTTCTGGCGGTCAGTCCAATCGTCGTCATCATTTACCTCACTTATCAGATGTACCTCAAAACCGTAGCGGCCTCAATCGCGCAAGCTGAACAGTCGCATCGGTTCGCTTCCGCGCTGCAGGAAAGCGAAGAGCGGTTTCGCAGTTCATTTGACTACGCGGCGATTGGAATGGCGGTGGTGTCGCCGCAAGGGCGTTGGTTGAAAGTCAACAATTCATTATGCGAGATCATCGGCTACTCAGAGCCGGAACTCTTGGAGACCGAGTTCCATGCAATCACTCACGAGGATGATCTTCCTACCGCATCCGTGAAATTAACTGAACTGATTGAGGGCATGACTCCAACCTGCCAATTAGAGAAACGGTATCTCCACAAGGAGGGCCGCGCGGTGTGGGTGCTGTGGAGCGTCTCGGCCGTTCGTGATACACAAAATGAAGTGCTCCACCTGATCTTCCAGATTCAAGACATCACCGACCGTAAGCGAGCCGAAGGGCAACTTATCCATGATGCTTCTCACGACGCGCTGACGGGCCTGCCGAATCGCGCCCTCTTCACCGACCGCCTGACCCATGCGTTCGAGCGCGCCAAGCGCCACGAGGATCAACAGTTCGCCGTGCTCTTCCTCGACTTTGACCGCTTCAAGCTCGTCAACGACAGTCTCGGGCACCTGGTTGGAGATGAGCTGCTGAAGGGGATCGCGCAGCGGCTGGAAGAAGCCGCGCGCGGCGAAGATACCGTCGCACGCATCGGAGGCGACGAGTTCACAATTCTCTTCGAGAACCTTAAACACCCGGACGAGGCCATCGCGGTCGCCGAGCGAATCAAAGAGGAGATGGCCCGGCCCTTCAACCTCTGCGGGGACGAAGTGTTCACCTCAGCAAGCATCGGAATCGCTCTGAGCACAGAAGGCTACACCAAGGCGGAGGACATTCTGCGCGACGCTGACACGGCGATGTATCGCGCTAAGGCGCTGGGCAAGTCGCGGCACGAAATATTCGACCGTGAAATGCATACCCGAGCGAACGAGGCATTAACTCTGGAGACCGATCTGCGGCGAGCCGTCGAACGCCAAGAGTTCGTCGTCCACTATCAACCGATTGTGGAACTGGCGACGGGGCGGATCAGCGGGTTTGAAGCTCTGGTGCGCTGGCAGCATCCTAAGCTTGGTCTTCTCTCTCCAGCGAAGTTCATCCCCATGGCAGAGGAGACAGGGCTTATCGTCCAGATTGGCGAGTGGGTGCTTGGCGAAAGCTGCCGCCAGATGCGTCTGTGGCAAGAGCAGTTTCCGACCTACCCGCCGCTCACAATCAGCGTCAATCTTTCCGGCAAACAGTTTGCGCAAGCCGGATTGGTCAATTACGTCAAGCAGGTTCTACACGAGACGAATCTTGATCCGCGAAGTTTGAAATTGGAGATCACAGAGAGCGCGGTCATGGAGAATATAGAAACCGCAACCGGTATGCTCAAACAACTGCGGGCCCTCGGTGTTACGTTGAGTATGGATGATTTCGGCACAGGCTACTCCAGTTTAAGTTACCTCAATCGCTTTCCAATCTCGACGCTGAAAATAGATCGCTCCTTCATCAACCAGATTGCCGGTCAAGATG
>JACCTF010000541.1 GCA_013812565.1 Pyrinomonadaceae bacterium
AGTTAAGGGCAACGTATGTTCCCCAGACCAGCAACAGCGCCGAGGTCGCTACGACCAGGAGCCGGTTCTGCAACGACCATTTGATAATTCCGTTTAACATACTGCTTTCTGACTTACCGATTACTTACAGCCGTTAGACTACTGGCTAATTGTTTGAATAATTCTTTATCAAACTCGATCGTGTCGAAACAAGTGTTTAAGACTTGCGATACAGTATCCAGAATAAATCTTCCGCCGGATAGGGGATCGGTAAGCGTTGCGGAATCAACCGTGTGGCACGAGCGGCTACACGCCCCCATGCGTGCGGTTCAAGTGTATGCCGGAGCAGCGATTGCGCATGGGCACCGTTCAACCACTTCGTCGGTTTGCCACGAGCGACTTCGGCAAAGCCGACACTTTCGCAAAGTCGTGTCAGCCCTGAGGGCGAGAACCAATGCACCACGCTCGGCGGACTGTACTCATGCCAACGACGGCCAAATAAACGCGCCGTCAAACTGTCTTTGTTCCATGTCTCAATCAGCAGGAATCCGCCGGAAGCAGTTCTATTTCGAGCTGCCGCAAAAGCCGAGTGTAAATCAACGAAATGCGCGACGACTTGAATCATGCTCACGAGGTCAAATCTCTCCTCGGTTGCAAAATCTTCGAGCGTGCCAACGTGGACGTCAACTCCGACTCTTGTGCGTGCGTACTCCGCCATGCACGGATTCGGTTCAACGCCTTGGCCGTTCCATCCACAAGAGATGAAGCCTTTGAGGATAAACCCTGCCGCCGCCCCGACATCAAGCATAGTTCCGGGCTTCATGTAGCGAGAGAGCAGTCGCGCATAGCGCTTGCCGTGGTTTACCAGTACCTCGTGTTCGGCTAAATAGTCAGGGTAACCGGCTCCACCGCCGTGGAAATACGCGTCCGTGTAAATCCGCTCCGTGTGATCGGCAAGAAATTCGACGTCCGCCGTTTGATGGCGGCACACGCCGCACTCATAGATGTCAAAACCGCGTTGCGTAAACTTTCGGTGCATCGCCGCGCGACAAATCTGACAAATCATTTCAATGCACCTCCGGCAGCACTAATAACAAATCATTTTCTGAATCTCCTAAGCTACCCAGCATAAGGCCATCATGATTGGTTGCCCCACGCCGCCTTCCACTTGTTCATCTGTGCAATCTCTTTCTCCTGCGCGTCGATGATCTGCTGAGCTAACCGCTTGATCTCCGGATGTTCTGCACGCCTCAAAGCCTCTCGCGCCATCTCGGTCGCGCCCGCGTGGTGCGGCGTCATCATGTCGAGGAACATGAAGTCGAAGTCATTGCCCGTAGCGGCTTGCATCTTGACCATGTCCATGCCGTGCATCGAATCCATCATGCCGGGCATCTCCATGTTCATCGCTTGCGGACGACCCGCGTACCATGACCCGCGCCAGGTCTTCATCTGTCCAATTTCTCGCTGCTGATCCTCAATGATCCTGCTGGCGAATGTCTTCAGTTCCGCGTGTTGTGCTTTCGTCTCAGCCATCCGTGCCATGTCGATTGCCCCTTGATGATGCGCCGTCATCGTGTCGATGAACTGTAAGTCGTAAGGCGCTTTTTCCGCGTCCGGCGAGCTTTGCATACCACCCATCCCGCCGTGCATGCCGGACATTGTGCCGGTAGGAGATGCGGAAGCGGCGGGCGTTGGTGTTGCGCCTACAACGGCAGCGTTGCTGTTTCTGTTCGTCTCCGTCGTCGTGCTACACGCTGCGCCGGACAGGGCGGCAAGCGACAGGACAACAAAGAGAGTGAAGTAAGTTGAGAAGAGTCTTTTCATTTATCGTGTCCTCAAATCTGTTCCGCGATCATGTTTGGCTTATGTGGCGAAGCTTGTTTCGTGTTTAGCAGAAGCTCACTACCGGCGGTTACCTTAGTTAACAACGAGTGTGCCACGGAACATCTTCATGCCGCAGGTGAAGGCCAGCTCGCCTGACTCCGCCGGCGTTACTTCAACAACTGTCGTCTCCCCGACCGGTAGCTTTTTTCGTAAATTGAGCGCGGGAAACACGACTTCGTCTCCGCAGTTCTCCCCGTCAGACCGGTAGAAAGCGAGTTTGATTGGTTTGCCTTTCTGCACTTCAATCCGCGAAGGTGTGTACCCAGCACTGCTGACACTCACCTTGATCCCATCGGCGGGTGCCGGCTGATTAGCACCAGTCGAACTGACCTTTTCTTCAGCTCTGACGTCTTCACTACCAGCGACATGCACGACATAGGGGACGGAGATGACCTGACCGCTCCGCTTAAACTGCCCCCAGACTTTGTAGAGTCCGGCGCGCGGGAAAATCGTGTGGGCGGCGACTTCGGAGGCGCTCGCTTGTGCCCGCGCTTTTTGCTTCATCTCCGTCGGATCATGCGAGTGCGGTGCGCTTTCATGATCGTCGCCGTGTCCTTGCATACCGGACAAGTCGCTCATCTCATCCTTTGTCATGGGGTGAGCATGAAGGAAGTCGGTCGCGTCCTCGCTGATAATGACGAAG
>JACCTF010000545.1 GCA_013812565.1 Pyrinomonadaceae bacterium
CTGTACGACTGGTTGAACCCGGAGGGCAGAAGCGCAGTTTCAGAACGGATTTGACAACTGACAATCAGGTCAAGAGCTTTGCCTACCACGACCCCGCGCAACCGACGGAACCCGTTTCGATAGAACAAGCCAGGCGGCTAGCTACAACGGCGCTCAGCGACTTGGTTGGAAGCGAGGATGCGAGTTTCTCTCTCGTCTCCGAAGCCGACCAAGGAACCGAAGGTGTGCGCTTCACTTGGGAGCGCGCCATCCCCGACGAATCGACTTTGAAGCTTCAGGCGACGAGTTTGGTTCGCGGCGGTTTAGTCAGCGAAGTGAAGGTCACTCCGGATTACACCACAGATTTTGAAAAAGAGTTTCGGGCCAACCGAAACCGAAACAATCCGGAAAAACTATTTACCTTTCTGTCGGTGATGATGGCAACACTGGCGCTCGCCGCCTTTTACCTTCTCAGTTTGTCGCGCGGAGAGATTGATCATCGCTCAACCTTGGTACTGTTCGCCGCGGTCTTTCTGCTCGGCTCATTTATAACCCTCTACGGCAACAGCGCGGATGAATCGATTGTTAATGCTTCGGCGTCTGACATGGCTAATCAATGGGGTCGCCGCGCGAAACTGCTGCTGCAACCTCTCGCCGAAGTATTCTTCTATGCCCTCGGTTTAGCACTGCTGTGGAGCGTCGGCCTGGCGCTGGCGCGCCGCCGCGACACGCTCCGGGTGGCTTCCCTCGCCGGATTGTTAAAGGGTCACTTACTTTCAAAACCGATCGCTTGGCGAGTTGCAATCGGGCTGCTGCTCGGCGGAATAGTGAGCGCCGTTCCCTATCTCGTTGCCGCGAGCAATCTGTTTCCGGGTATGGAAGTAGGCGGTCCAAACCCCGAATTGTTCGCCACCTCCGCGCCGGCCCTAACCGGTTTTTCTCAATGCATTGGCTTCATGCCTTTCCTGCTCTACGGATTCCTGGTTCCGTTGATGAATCGGCACATCAGGGCCACACGCGTCGTTCGCTTGGTGGGTGTGGTGGTCGGCTGGATTTGGTTAATCGACAGCGGCGTGTATGAATCATCGATCCTCGGGGCCCTCACCGTCAGCGGGCTTACGATTGTCATCCTCGACGAAATCTACTGGCGTTACGATCTGCTGGCTCTGTGCGCCGCGCTACTGGCGTCAAGCGCGGCGACCTCGGCATGGTCGCTCCTAGTTCAGCCGTCCGATTCTTTGCGCCTGTCGGGCGGGCGCGCCCTCATGGGACTCGGCGTGCTGCTTGTGATCGCGCTGGCATCAGGCCTCAAAGGGCGCGAAGTTCGGCTCGAAGACGAACTGCCGACGCTTCCGATTGATACCAACCCGGCACGGCAACGTGCGGAGCGCGAGCGTTTAATGGCCGAGTTCGACGTGGCCCGCCAGGCGCAGCAGCGTATGCTGCCAACATCGCCGCCACAAATTCCGGGTTATGAAATCGCGGCTTCGTGCCGTCCGGCGCGCGAAGTCGGCGGCGACCTCTATGATTTTCTCACCCTACCGAACGAGCGCATCGGCATCGTCGTTGCCGACGTTTCAGGCAAGGGCGTACCGGCGGCGCTCTACATGACTTTGACGAAAGGGTTGCTGGCTTCAATTGCCGAGAATGAAAGCGACCCGAGTTTGATACTGCGCGAAGTCAATCGACATCTGTATGAAGTATGCGGGCGTAAAATGTTTGTGACGATGATTCTCGGCGTGCTCGATCCGGCGACACAAACGCTCACCTACGCCCGGGCCGGTCACAACCCCGGAGTTTGGCGAAGCGTCCAGTCGCAAACGCACACGCTGTTACGTGCCCCCGGTTTGGGTCTTGGCTTGAATAAAGGCAAACTATTTAATCGAAGTCTGCGGCTCGAATCGATTCAAGTTAAACCCGGCGACGCGCTGCTTTTCTATTCCGACGGAATCACCGAAGCAATGAACGGGGCGCTGGAGGAGTACGGCGAAGAGCGTCTGCTGACGGCCGTCGCCTCAACCGATGGATTGAGCGCGGCGCAAACTCAAGACGCGATCCTCGCTGATGTTAACGAGTTCTTGAACGGAACACCGCCGCAAGATGATATGACATTGGTCGTTGTTCGCGTCGGTTACTAACAAAAGTGACAAGTGACAAGATAAAGACGGCGGCGCAGAATGTACCGGAAGGTTAACGGTTGGCATACGGCCTGAATCTATACTTGACGTACGTATATATGGTAGACGTAGCTTTGCCTCTTAACGCACCGGCGGATGATTTTACTTGTCACTCGTCACTTGTCACTCGTCACTGCCTCTAGGAGGCCGAGGGAACAATTTATGCCAAATCCTTTTGCGCTTAGTGTAGAGATGCAAGATGGTTTCTCGATCATCCATCTCGAAGGTTACTTGGACGCCCACACCGCGCCGCAGTTCGAAACAGCCATCCAGTCAGAGATCGACGCGGGTCGCTTTCAGATCATCGTCGATTGCGCGAAGCTCACCTACATCTCTTCCGCCGGGCTCGGCGTCTTCATGACCTTCGTCGAAGAGGTGCGCGAGCAGGGCGGCGACATCAAGATTTGCGGCCTTGTGCCGAAGGTGCAGCAGGTCTTTGAGATACTCGGATTTTCATCTTTGTACGACCTTTGCGCCGATGTGGGGGCGTGCGTGCAGTGCTTCGCGGAAGCGCCGGTGAAGGAGTATTAGAAGATGGACCCTATCGAGAGAAAGTTCACGCTGCACGTTCCCTCGTCAACGCAAAACCTGGCGATAATTCGAGAGTTCGTCAACAGCATCGGCGTGCAAGCCGGGCTTGACGAAATGGACATCAGCAAAGTGGAACTGGCGGTTGATGAAGCCTGCGCCAACGTCATCGAGCACGCTTACAGCCACGACCTGAGTAAAGACGTAACGATCCGCGCGACCTTTGATGATGCAGCGTTGCACATCGACGTTGAGGATACAGGTCGCGGTTTTGATCCCAGTTCAATTCAACAAGCCGAGCTTGAACGGCTCGTCGCTGAACGTAAGTCGGGTGGCCTCGGAATGCGCTTGATAAAATCGGTTATGGACGAGGTGCGCTACGAGTTCGAGCCGGGACAAAAGAATGTCCTGCACATGATGAAGCGAATAAAGAAGAAAGCTTGAACGAGTTGTGACTCTATCATGACAACGCCCGTTGATACCTCACGCGACACATCTCGCCTGCAGTCGCTGCTCGAGTCGGCGCAACTGCTTCACGCCTCGCTTGATCTCGAAGACTTGCTGCGCCACCTGCTTCGCTCAGTAATGGGACGCCTCTTAGTCGGGCGCGGCCTGATCGCTGTCGAAGATAACAAAGCGATGCGCCTTCGTCTGGTGCGTGGTTTTAAGACTTTCAACGTCGGCGATGTTTTCGATGAACAAGCCGCGCGTGCTGCCGGTGTGCATCTAATTCTTCCCATCGGTGACACTGCTCACCCGGTTGGACTGCTTGGCCTCGGCCGTCCGCCGAGCGGATCAATCGACTCAGCAGAAGAGGAATCCTTGCGGGCGCTCTTAGGTATTGCGGCCAGTGGCATTGCCAACGCTCGCGCCCATGCTGAAACGCAGCGCGTGAATCTTGATCTGGACCAGAAGGTTCAAGAACTCAGGGCGGTGCTTGATCTCGTTCGCGGTTTAACATCGACGCTTGAACCTGATGCGGTCGCGAGTCTGCTGATGCTGACGCTCGCCGGGCGTTGGGCGGTGCGCAAATATGCGCTTGCCGCGCGCAAGGAGGGCCACCCCGTTGTGCTGCGCCAGAAGGGGATGGTGCTGCCCGACCCGGATGACTACAAACAAATCCTCGCCGACCTGCCTGAAGCCCTCCTCGTCGAAGAACTTCTTGACAGCGACTTCAAAGCCTGGCTTCGATCTCAAGGCGGAGCGCTTCTCTTCCCCATCCGCTCGTCCGAAACGGCAAGCGGGCTTGTCGTTCTCGGTGCGCGTCCCGGCGGACTAGGCTACACCGAAGCGGACCTTGAGTTTGGCGCCGGACTTGTAGCGCAAGCAGGCGTCGCCTTCGAGAACTCCTGGTACGTCCGCGAAACCTTAGAGCGGAAGAAGATCGAACAGGAGCTTGAGCTTGCCGCGAGCATTCAGGAGAAACTCTTTCCCGAGCGCTTGCCGTCGCTTGTCGGCTACGACCTCGCCGCACGCAACGTGCCCGCCCGCCAGTGCGGCGGAGATTACTACGACGCGCTGCCGATTGGCGATGCTCATCATAAAAGCGGCGCAGCGGACGAGCGTCCCTTTCTCTTCTGTGTCGCTGATGTCTCCGGCAAGGGT
Source organism: Pyrinomonadaceae bacterium (assembly GCA_013812565.1). Taxonomy (GTDB): domain Bacteria; phylum Acidobacteriota; class Blastocatellia; order Pyrinomonadales; family Pyrinomonadaceae; genus JACCTF01. The sequence continues at coordinate 4,290 of JACCTF010000545.1, forward strand.
TTGCCCGCTTCGCTTCTGATGAGCAACGTCCAAGCGACATTGCGCGCTCTACTGGGTCGTTTGCCGTCGCTCGCCGAACTCGCCGCCCATGCCAACGAACTGCTTTACGCCACGACGCCCGCGAACAAATATGTCACCGCTATTCTGGTTCAGTTCGATCCACAGATCGGCATGGTTCGTTACGTCAACGCCGGGCACAACGGCGGCCTGCTGCTGCGCGCCGGAGGCGAACACGAATGGCTCAAGCCGACGGGTACGCCGATTGGACTCATCGCCAATCTGCCCTACGAGGAAGCGAGCTTCCAACTGCAACCGGGCGACTTGCTGACCCTTTTCTCCGACGGCTTTCCCGAAGCGCAGGATACAGGCGAAAACGAGTTCGGCGAAATCCGAC
>JACCTF010000578.1 GCA_013812565.1 Pyrinomonadaceae bacterium
GCTCGGCTGCGTGCTGACGGTGCGCGTGTAGATCGTCAAAGCAGGATCGATATAGAAGACGCCGTAGCCCGCGCGGACGACGGTACTACTCGTACCGAACACGTCGTAAGCAAAGCCGATGCGCGGCGCTAAGTTGTTATAGTCGCGCGGAAAAACCTCCTCGCCGATTCCCGGGTCCCCCGGATAGAGCAGACCCGTCGGCGCGTCGGGCGCGACCCTCGATTGCTGACCGGCGACGAACGCGACGAGGTTATTGAGCTTGTCAATCGGCGGCAGCTTCGGCTCCCAGCGTAAGCCGAGATTAAGCGTCAGGCGCGAACGTATTTTCCAATCGTCCTGAACCCAGAAATGATATTTCGATTCACGCAGATCATTGGTGCGACCCGAATCCTGCTGAAACTGATTTGGTAGTCCGAGCACTATGTCTGCGAGCAGCACGCCGGTGCGCTGGCCGTTGAAATTCCATGTGCCGGGCGTAAACGAAGCGTCGAGCGTGTAGAGTTTATCGAACTGAAAATCGTTGCCGAATTGCAGCGTGTGCGAGCCGCGCGTGTAGATTGCCGCCGCATGTAGATCGTAAGTCGTCGGCGTCTGTTCGAGGCCGCCGCCGGAGAAGAGTTGAAAGGCCGGGTTGGCGAGGAAGCGCACGCCGGGAAAGAACGAAGTCTCAATGCTCTGCGGCACGTTCACGCCGAACGATTCCAGTGTTCGCAAGCCCGGCGCTTGCGGCTCCTGCACGCGGCGAAACTTCGAATAAGCCCCGGAGAAGGTGGCCGTTAGAGTGGGGCTGAAGATGTGCGTGTCGCGCACCGAGAGGCTGCGATTGCGGAAGACATTGGCTGCAAAGAAGCCGCTCGGCGCGGTGAACGCGCGTTGAAAGTTGTTATCGTCATCGTAGTAGCGCCCGCTCAGGTAGTTCTTCTCTGAAAAGACGTAATCCACCTTCGCCGTGTACTGATCGTCGTCAACGTCACGATTTTGGAAGACGAGCAGGTTGTTACCCGCGTTAGGCAGCGGCAGGTAGGCGTCGAGCACTTGACGCACAATCGGATCAAGTCGATTGGAAGGAATCACGTTCCTTACACCGTTCGTCACGAACTGCTGACCCGTGAGCGGGTCGATGATCGGCGTCGTAATGTTCGAGAAATCGCCGCCTCTCTGCGCCGTCGTCAAAGACTGAATCGTGACCGAACTCGGAGCTGAACGCTGCTTCGTGCCTTGATAAGAGAAGAAGAAGAAAGCTTTGTCCCGCTTGATCGGCCCGCCGATAGTTCCGCCGTACTGATTAAGCTTGAAGGGTGGACGCGGTTGCTTGGTCAAGCCGCTTTGCACTTGAGCGGCGCTCAGGGGGCGGGCGTTGGTGAAGAAGTTGTTTGCATTGAGCATGGTGTTGCGCAGGAACTCGAAGGCGGAGCCGTGAAACTGATTCGTGCCCGAGCGTGTGGAAAGCTCGACGACAGCGCCCGCGCCCGCCGTGCGCGCGCTGTAGTTGGCTGACTGCACCGTGAACTCTTGCAGCGTGTCCGGGTTGGGCAGGACGGGGGCCGAGCCGAAGAAGCGGTTGTTGTAGTTTGAGCCGTCGAGACGAAAATTGTTTTGCGTTGTGCGCAGCCCGTTGACCGAGAGGCCACGGTTGTCCTGTTGACCTCCCACCGTCCCCGCGTCCGTGATCGTTGCGCCCGCCGTGAGGGCGACGAGTTGCAGCGGATTGCGCCCGTTCAAGGGCAGCTCCTGCACCTGCCGTTCGGTCATCGAAGTCTGCACCGTCGAACTGGCCGTCTGAACGAGCGGCACTTCGCCTGTGACTACAATCACGGTCTCAATGTTACCGACTTGTAAGGCCAAAGTCAGATCAAGAACCTGGCCGGTCAGCAAAATAATGTCGTTGCGGACGAGCTTCTGAAACCCTTCCAGCGCGGCTGACAGTTCGTATTCGCCAATCGGCAATTCGGAGAAGCTGAAGCGGCCTTCAGAGTTTGTTACGACCTCGCTGGTCAAGCCGGTGCGCAAACTGCGGATGGTGATACTGGCATTGGGCAACGCCGCGCCCGAGGCGTCAACAACGGTGCCGCCGAGACGTGCGCTATTGGCCTGGGCGTGCAAACTAATGGGTAAGGCCAGCGCGAGTAGCAAGAGCCACGCGGCTTTGAAAGGGGAGTATTGCAGTTGACGCATATGATGCTTTTCCTTAAAAGGGTTGATAAGTATGTTGTTTTCGGAAGTGATATGTGACAAGTAACGAGTGACAAGAAGGATCAAAAGCACAGAGGCGGATGAATCGATACTTCGCGGAAAAAGGCGTTAGCTTCGCGCGACGGTTCGGACTGGATCATCATTGCCTTCTCTGCTTTTCTCGTCACTTGTCACTTTTCAATGATTACACGTCCTCAACGATCTTCTTGCCGCCCGCGTCGAAGCGCATACGCTTCTTGTGCCAGTACGCAGCCTTCGCCAGATGAACGGGGTTGCAGGCTTCGACGCCGATGTTGATAGGTGCGCTCGGCGGCGTGCCGTTTTTGATGGCATCGAGGAAACTCGTGGCGTGTGCGACTTCGAGGTTCTGGGTTGATTTAACGATCTGCGGCTCGCCTTTATTCGGACGAAAGATGTAGCCGTCGCGCGAGATGTCGAGCGTGCCCTCAGTGCCTTCAAAGAAGACCGATGCCCGCTCGTTCTTGATCGGCAGCACGGTCGATTCAAACGTCAGATTCCAGCCGCCCTTGTATTGCAGGATGGCGTTGACTGTATCGGGGTTGACTCGTCCATCATTGAGTTGATAAATGCCGCCGGTTGCGATAGCGCTGACGGGCGCAGGTTCATTCATCATCCACTGCGCGACGTCGGCCCAGTGCGTGAGGATGTCGGCCAGCAACCCATTGCCGTAATCGGGGAAGTAGCGCCACGCGTCGTAGCGAACCCACTCATACGGCACTTTTTTCGCCGGGCCAATGAAGCGCTCCCAATCAAACCCGGCCGGCTTCGGCTGTGGTTCAATCTTGCGGCGCTGCCACGGGAAATCGCTCCAGACGGCGCGGGCGAAGATCACCTGACCCAGCTTGCCACGCTCGAAAATATCTTCTTTCGCTTGTTTATAGTGCGCCCCGCTGCGTTGCTGCGTGCCGGTTTGCAGCACCTTGCCGCTTTGCTTAACTACGGCAATGAACTTCTCGCCTTCGTCGAAGTTATGCGTCGTTGGCTTCTCAAGATAAACGTGCTTGCCCGCCTTGAGCGCCGCCGCCGCTTGCGTCAAATGCAGGTGGTCGGGCGAGCCGATCAACACCGCATCCACGTCGCGGCGGTCAAGCGCATCTTCGATGGCGATTGTTTCATGAGGTTTTTGGTCAGCCTTGACGAGCGCTTCTTTCGCGCGCCCGCGCTGCACATCGTAGACATCGCAGAGGCACCTTAGTTCCGCTCGACCAGTCGCAAGGAAAGCTTTCATGACTTCGCGACCACGCCGACCGCTACCAATCAAGGCCATCCCGATGCGGTCATTCGCGCCGAGGATGCGTTTGCGTGAGACCGCTGTAAACGCGGCGGCCCCGGCTCCGACGATGAAATCTCTGCGTCGCATATATCCTCTTATAGCTTTCAAGGAGGTAAAAGTTTGTAATAGTCTAATATAGCGGAATGCATGCTAATATGTTGACACCCGGGTGTCAACATATCAACCTCGCCGGCGCGGGCCTTCGCGCCCTTTGATGTCGTAGATTTAACCTCATACCACGCTTGAGTTGATGCATGCTTTACCTTACGATGATCTGCAAATGCCGGAGAGATATTTCGCTGAACCGCATTGTTTCCCGGGCAGAGCTTTTCGATAATTCATCGGCCACACTTTCGGGTGTCGTCTCAACCAATCCCCATCTCGGCCACTGCTTTAGCGAGTTTAGCGAGCGACGATCATGGTATCAAACGATGAAGTGATTGCGAATCAGCAGAAGATCCTCGCCAACCAGGAGGTCATTCAGGCGAAGCTCGCCCAGGTTCTGACGAACCAGGAAAGCCTCCAGACGATGCCGGAGATGGTCGGGACGAGTGATAAATTCGAGGCGATGCTGAAGGAAGCGCAGAGCGTCGCGGCGACTGACACCGCCGTGCTCCTACGCGGCGAGACCGGAACAGGCAAGGAACTGCTGGCGCATCACATCCACGCACGCAGCCAGCGCCGCCACCTCCCGCTGATGACTGTTAACTGCGCGGCGCTGCCGCCGGGGCTGATCGAGAGTGAAATTTTCGGGTATGAGAAAGGAGCTTTCTCCGGCGCGTTCCAACGCCGGACTGGGCGCTTCGAGGTCGCCCACGGGGGCACCATCTTTCTCGACGAAATCGGTGAGTTACCTTTAGAGACGCAGGGCAAATTCTTACGCGTCTTGCAGCACGGCACCTTCGAACGCCTGGGCAGTTCGCGAACCCTCAAGGTGGATGTGCGTTTGATCGCCGCGACTAATCAGCCGCTCGAACATCTGGTCGCGGACCGCAAATTTCGCCCCGACCTGTTCTATCGCCTCAACGTGTTTCCGATTACGCTGCCCCCCTTACGCGAGCGCCGTGAAGACATCCTGCCGCTGATCTATTACTTCACAAAGAAGTACCGCGCTCGTTTCAGTAAACCTATCTCCTCGATTAACAAAGCTTCTCTAGAGCGACTCTATGAGTATCACTGGCCGGGGAACATACGCGAACTGCAACACCTCATCGAGCGCGCCGTGCTGATTGCCGAGGGTGAGGAACTCGACATCGTCTTGCCGCTAGCTCTTGAGAAAGAGGTGGCCGTGCGTGATTCAAGTTTTAGCAACGGGCAGGGGAAGACAATCAGCCACGCGACATCAACTCATCCATTCGAGATGGTAACTCTGGAAGAGAACGAACGCCGCCACACCGAAAAGGTTTTACGCCACACGCGGGGCCGCATCGCGGGGTCTTCGGGTGCCGCAGCGATTCTCGGCGTCCCGCCCTCGACTTTGCGCAGCCGTATGAAGAAACTCGGCTTGAAACTACCGGATAAGAACTACCTGTAACAATTGAAACGGCGGTATATCGCCACTCGAACGCGACATCTCGTGGCTAAGTGGCGATATACCGTTTTCTCAAGCCTGTTTCATTTCCCGTTAAAGATGGTTGAAGCAGCCCACTGCACTTTATTAAACTTCCTATCTACATACATTTACCCGCACGCCCGAGCAAGCACTCTGGGGGCCTGGCCGAAAACTTGCCGTATGTGATCGCGATTTGATTCATCACCAGCGACCAAGCCATTGCTCAGTCACGAATATTTTCAGCATGAAAATTCTATTTCGACCGCAAACTGTGATCGGACTTCTCCTGTTCATTCTGATCCCGCACAGTGTCATCGGCCAGATTACTGAAGCCGCGCTGAAGGGTACGGTGCTGGATGCCGCGGGCAACGTGCTGGCCGCATCGCCCATCGTCGCGCGTAATGACGACACAGGCCAAACCCGCAACGCGACGACGGACAATAACGGCCAGTTCCTACTCGCTGGACTACCGTCAGGGTCGTACAC
>JACCTF010000590.1 GCA_013812565.1 Pyrinomonadaceae bacterium
CCTTGAGGCGCTCGACGAGTTGCATATTGCGCTCGAAGTTTTCCGCTTGGAAGCGCGGGAATATTCTTCGCCGGTCATTCTCGGCGAGGTCTTCGGGGCGCTTGATCTGTCCCGTGAGAAAGCCACGACCGAGCGGGCTATAAGCGACAAAGCCGACGCCGAGTTCGCGACAAATCGGCAGTATCTCGTCTTCCGGATCACGGCTCCATAATGAATACTCGGTTTGGAGCGCGGCAATCGGGTGGACGCTATGTGCGCGGCGTATGCTTTCAGGGCCAGCCTCGGAGAGGCCGAGGAAACGTACCTTTCCTTCCTCGACGAGCCGGGCCATCGCGCCAACAGTGTCTTCAATCGGCACTTCCGGATCGACGCGGTGCTGGTAGTACAAATCAATCTCGTTCACACCGAGACGGCGCAGGCTTACTTCGCATGCCGAGCGAACATAGTCGGGTCTGCCGTTGATGCCGAGAAAGCTTCCGTCCTCCCCGCGCACGTTGCCGAATTTGGTCGCCAAGACCACTTCCTCACGGCGACCGGCAATAGCTTTCCCGACGAGTTGTTCATTAGTGAACGGCCCGTACATGTCGGCGGTGTCAAGAAAGTTGATGCCGAGTTCAAGGGCGCGGTGAATGACCGCGATTGACTCTTGATCGTTACGTTCGCCGTAGAATTCCGACATGCCCATACAGCCTAAGCCCAGGGCCGAAACGCTCAATCCGCTGTTGCCTAACTGGCGTGTTTTCATACTTCACCCTTTCGTGATCTGTGCTTCAGTTAAAATGTCGTAGGTCAAAGATTTCACTCAGATTACCCGAAATCTTCGCTGACCACCTAGAGCGGTTCGTCGGATGAGTGTAGGGTATAAAATTTTCACCGCCGCAGACGCAGAGGTTACGCCGAAGACTCGCAGAGAGTTGAACAGTTCAACTCTCTGCGCTTCCTCTGCGGCTCGGCTTCTCGGCCTCTGCGGTAAAATCTCTCTTGCCCTACACATAACTTGAAGAGTGCTCTAAACTCATCTACCCAAACACTGAGATGATGAAACGTAGAAACTTCTTATCAAGCCTCGGCGCGGGACTAACCGCACCCACCCTGCTTCAGTCGCAAATATCCTCCGTCCAAAACTCGTCCGCTGATTTAGTGAGGCCAAAGGCGCTACGCCCCGGCGATACCGTCGGCCTCATCACACCCGCCACTTACATCTCCGACCCGGACCGATTAATCCTCGTCGAGCGCACGCTGAAACACTTCGGCTTGGCGGTGAAACTCGGAAAGAACACAGGCAAACGCCTCGGAGCCTACTCTGCTTCGGTTAATGAACGGCTTGACGATTTGCACCAGATGTTCCGCGACCCGGCAGTGCAAGCCGTCTTCCCCATCCTCGGCGGATATGGCGCGATGCATCTACTCGACCGTATCGACTACGATCTCCTGCGCCGAAACCCGAAAATCTTCCTCGGTTACAGCGACATCACAGCGCTGCACCTAGCGATCACCAAGCACGCCAGGCTCATGACCTTTCATGGCCCAAACGTGCTTTCGCGATTTTCGGATTACACGCAAAAGCACTTCCGCCAAGCGCTGTTTGAAACGCGCCCCATCGGTAAAGTCACTAACCCGCCGGAGAGCAACCGGCTACGCCCCGCGCACACGCTTCGCACTGTTCGCCCAGGCACTGCCACAGGGGCGCTCGTCGGCGGAAACCTAACGCTCGTGTGCTCGCTGCTCGGCACGCCTTACGAGATCGATACGCGCGGTCGGCTGCTGTTTCTCGAAGACATCAACGAAGAACCCTACCGTATTGATCGTATGCTAACGCAGTTACGCTTGGCAGGTAAATTCGACCAAGCAACCGGCATCATCTTCGGCGAGTGCACCGATTGCGGCCCGCGCGACTACAAGCCGTCAAACTCTCCGTACACGCTTGGCGAAATCCTCAACCATCTCCTCGGCCCCTTGCGCGTGCCTGTGCTCTCGGGGTTGACCATCGGCCATACGGACGATCAACTGACGCTCCCCATTGGCTGCCTGGCAACACTCGATGCGGATGCGGGCACGCTCGACATCAAGGAAGCCGGCGTGCGATGACGCGGCTCTGAATTGTGTGTCCAAGATTTGAAACAAAGTCCAATCCGCAGTGGCTTAACCGTTGTTAATCGTGCCGATTCATACCCGCTTGGATGTGCGAGCCGCCATTGCCATGCTGAGCGAATGATTGTTGCCGGATCAGGATAGACAGGTTGCCCTCTTTCTCGCCAATGCTCACTTTGAGTCTATAGCTTTCAAGAAGATGAGAGTTTGTTTTGGAGTACCGCCTTCAGGCCGGTTGTGCGCCGTGGAAAGAGCTTGAATAAAGTCGGTACTCCGAACGAGTACCCGCCAACTCTTTCTCTTCAACTCTACGGTTTTCATTGTGTGCTAATCTCGTGTGATTCGATCTAGCTGACGAGGAGACCTGATGAAACAGACACAAGCAGCCGCTGCTCTTTTGATCGCGCTACCGCTTTTGCTTGCTGGATGCGTTAATAGCCCGCAACCAGTCGCTAATACAAACACGACAACTACACGCACAACAACCACGAACACGACAACAACCACGACGAACGCTTCGATTGCTCGCCCGGCGAGCGGCGAGACCATCGCATTGATACGTGCCGCACGCGGCGGTCATGCCGAGACAGTTAATACATTGCTCGGTCCGATGACCGAGGCGGACGTTAACGCGCCTGACGAAAGCGGCACCACCGCTTTGATTGAAGCCGCACGCTTCGGCCACAACGATGTGGTGCGTGCTTTAGTGGCGGCGGGTGCAAAGCCGGGAATCATAAACGCTCAAGGCCAGACAGCGCTGGTGCTCGCGGCGCAAAACGGACACACAGAGACCGTGCAGCTATTGAAGCAGGCCGGGGCCATCGAGTAACCGGCTGTTTCGTAATCCGTTACCGAGACGATCCGGCCGCCTTGACCGGCGTGTGCTCGACGCACGCGGGGAGACCGACTGACTCGCCCAGAGTAAGCTCGAAATCTTCGTTGCTCACTCCCTCTTGAAGGGGCATCTCGCGACGCGGTTCGGGAAGGAAGCGCCAGACGAGCAGCGCCATTAACAGCACAGCGGCGGCAGCCGCCACGGTGTTGCTTGTGTATCCATATTGGGTATAGGTGAGACCGGCAACCGCCCCGCCCACTGCAAACCCGACCTGACCAAGCGACACTGCAAGGCTCATCAGAGTTCCTCGCTGTGCTCCGGTAACTAACGATGACAGCAGGGCTTGAAACGGACTCATGCGTGCGGCGACAAGCACCATCGTAAAGAAGAAGATCGGGTAAGCCATCCAGAAGTTACGGACAACAAATGTGGTCAGCAACATCACCACGGAAAGGCCGAGGCAGGAGGTGAGGATCAACCCTTTACGTCCCACACTGTCGGACAGCCTGCCCGCTAGTGGGCCGGTAAGAACATTAGCGATGCCGCCGACAAAGAACAACGAAGCGATTTGCTTGGGCGTCGCGCCAAGCGTCGTGGTCAGCCATGTCGGCAGGTAGATTACATATAGCGCAAGGCTAATGAACATCAAGCAGAAGGCGAAGGCGGCGGCCGCGACCTCTTGCCGCCTCAGCAGGGCCCGGTAGTTGCTGAGCGCACCGCCCACGCTCAGTCTGCCTTCGGAGCGCTGAACATTTGGTTGTGGAACAAACTGCCAAATCAAGAGAAACGTTGCCGCCATCGTCGCGGCGAATATAAGGAACGGTACGCGAAATCCGTAATCTTCCGCGAGCAAAGTGCCGAGTGGAACGCCAAGGATCTGGCCCAGCGCCGTGCTGCTCATGATCCAACCATTGGCCCACCCGCGCCGCTCATAGGGGAAATAGTCGCCCACATACGACACGGCCGAGCCGCTTAAGACGCCGCCCGCGACGCCCGCCAGAGCGCGGACGGCGAGCAGCGTCGGGTAATCGTAAGCCACGCTGTGAAGCGCAAGCGCGACGGTCATAAATCCAGAACCCGCCAGCAACACTCGCCGCCTTCCAACTTTGTCGGAGATAGGACCAATGACCAGCGCAAAGAGACCCACCATCAGAGCATAAGCGCTGACGATTGTGCCCAGCACGGTCTCAGGAATATCTAACTGCTGACCGATCTGCGGCAGCATCGGTGCCATAATCATAATCTGGCTGCTGGCGGAAAAGACCAGCAGCCACAGCGCAAACAGAACTAGATATGAATTCGATTCTTTCTCGATCACCAATCACTCCCGTAGCCCGCGCTCGTCGAGCTGCCTCCACGTCCGGTGTCATGCCTTCGGTGTACAAGGTAACTCAAGAGCAGAGCATTTGCACATGCCAACAACCCGACACACCCACCGATGAGGAACATCCCTCGGTTGCCGATAATCTGATGCGCATAGCCAGCTATCACCAAACCAACCACCTGCCCGAGACCGTTGGCCGCGGCCCCTAAACCTTGTCCGAGCGAACGCAGGCGCGCCGGGATGAGTTCGGCAAGCTCGCGAACACTCGCCACGTACAGCGCCGTGAAAGCCAGGCCATGCCACGGAGCAAGCAATAGCAAAGCTGTCTTTGATTGAACTATCGCGTAAACAAACCACCTCGCCGCTTCCAAACAGACGCCAAACGCGAGCATGCGAGTCGTACCGATCCGATCAATGAAGCGGTCGACGACAAGCATCATGATGATTTCCGTCGTCACCGCTAGTCCCCACGTCCACGCCACCACTTCTCCGCTCAGCCCGTTCTCTTGAACGAAGATTGTATAAAACCCATAGAACGGGGCGCTCGCCACGCGGTTGAGGAATAAAGTTGAAAGCAGCAGCCAAACCTTTGTACTGCGTAGCAGCGAGGGGATGTGACGCCAATCCAAACCACGGGCGGGAGTTGCTTCCCCCATAGGCGATGCGCTTATAAAAACGGCAAAGAGCATGTGTGTGGCGATGATGCTGACGGCGATAATGTGACCCGGCATTTGTGGGTAGAGGAGTCCGAGTCCACAACTCGTGACTATGTATCCAACTGAACCCTACAACCTGACATGTCCGTACCGGTTGTTTGTACTGGCGTTGCCGGAATTGCGCTGCACTGCCGAAGCATCGAGCAGAGGGATAATCGGCGCAGTAAAGATGAAGTAGCAGACGCTGCCAACAATCAGCACGCGCGTGTCCCCGCTCAAACCGATAAGGCACAATCCCAATCCCCCGCCCCAAGCAGTCACCATTCCCCAGAAGCGCGGCCCTCGTGAGCGGTCGGCGAGAAAACCTAAGAGCGGCGGGAACACCACCCTCATCAGCGGGTTGAGCGCGAGCACCCACCCGATCTCCACCGCATCAAGGCCGCGCGCGCGCAAGTACACGGGAAAGTAGGGAGCGTAAAGGCCGAGCGTGATGAAGTACAGAAAGTAGGCGGCAGTTAACTGCCGCCTACGTGCGGTCGCATTCATGGACGAGTCTTTGATAGCTTCCACGAGGAGAGGGAGAATTTGCGATTTCAGATTTGCGATTTCAGATTTAAAGGGGATGGCCTGCGCCGGAGCAGAGTGAAAAAAGGTTTCATCAATAATTCTCCAAGCTATCTCAGATGCATGTCAGTCAGTTAAGAGTGTGTGACCTCGGAGGGTTACATGTTCGGTAACAAAACTTGTCGGCTCATGGCTTTAAGTTCAGAGTTGCGCAGCTTGCTTTTCACCACAGAGCGCACGAGAGGAAGCACAGAGCAGCAAGTATCTTTATCTCTGTGCAATCTCCTCGGTTCTCTGTGGCTCTGAGGTAAAGATCAACTCACCCCACACTTAACACCAGATGTTTACATGAGCTAACTTGTCTACTCAGTTCACCATAACCTCACGGCACTATTTTGTAAAACTTATTTCCAGAGAACGGAATGACCATGGGAAATAGATGGTATAAGATTGACTCTATGAAAATTCAACCCGTTCGCCGAATACGTGAAAGCGTGCGCTTGCCCGGCGATAAATCAATCTCGCACCGCGCCGCGATCATCAGCGCACTCGCCTCCCGCGGGCGTTCGCGCATTACAAACTTTTCGACCAGTGAAGACTGCGCTGCCACACTCGCTTGTTTCAAACAGCTCGGAGTCATAGTTGAGCAGGACGGCACGACCGTGATCGTCGAAGCGGGTGGGCCGATACTCAGCGAGCCGCGAGTTGAACTTGATTGCGGCAACAGCGGCTCAACCATGCGGATGCTCTCAGGAGTGCTCGCCGGTCAGCCTTTTGCGTCGACGCTCACCGGCGACGCCTCTCTGCGCTCGCGCCCGATGAAGCGTGTGATCGCTCCATTGGAGATGATGGGCGCGCGTGTTTCTTCGCGGGACGGGCGCGCGCCGCTTCAGATCACGGGCCGCCGTCCGCTCCAGAGTTTAGATTATGAACTCCCGGTTGCCAGCGCGCAGGTTAAATCCGCCATCCTGCTGGCCGGTCTGAGTGCCAGCGGACGCACTAATGTCACTGAAACTCTCGCGCCGACGCGCGACCACACCGAGCGCATGCTCCAGTGGTTTGGTGTTCCGATTGAAACTAAGAGAGGTGACGGTAGTTCACCGAACGTTGTGTCGATTGAAGGACCGGCGACTTACCAAGCGCGCGACTACGAGGTTCCGGGCGACATATCTTCCGCCGCTTTCTTCATCGCCGCCGCGGCGCTGCTGCCTGGCTCTAATCTGCTGATCAGCGATGTTGGTCTCAACCCGACGCGCGCGCAAGTAATCGCCAGCATGCAGAAGCTTAGCGCTGATGTACGCGTCTTAGACATGCGCGTCGTGTGTAATGAAGATGTAGGGGACATCCAGATTAGCGGCGCTGAAAGCCTTGTACCAAAAGGAGGCGGGCATACAAACACCTTGCGCGGAACCGAAGTCGCGCAGTTGATCGACGAGTTGCCGATGCTCGCTGTGGTCGGATCGCAGGTTGATGGCGGCCTGGAGATACGCGATGCGCGTGAGCTGCGCGTCAAAGAATCCGACCGCATCAGTACGACCGTCGAGAACCTGCGATTGATGGGCGCGGAAGTGGAAGAGTATGAAGATGGCTTGAAGGTAGCAGGACGTACTCGCTTGCGGGGCGCGAAGCTGAACGCGCACGGTGATCATCGGATTGCGATGGCCTTTACGGTGGCCGCGCTCGTGGCCGAAGGCGAATCCGAGATTATCGGAGCGGAATGCGTTGCCGTCTCTTTCCCAGGATTCTTCTCGTTGCTTGAATCAGTCATTGAGCGATGACCGACGTACCGCGGCTCATCATCATTACGGGATTCATGGCGGCAGGCAAAACCACCGTCGCCGCCGCGCTTGCGCAAAAACTCCGTTACCACATGCTGGACTTGGATCGATCAATCGTCGAACGCGCGGGGCGCACCATCCACGAGATAATCCAAACGGATGGCGAAGCGAGCTTTCGCGAAACGGAGACCAAAGCTTTACGCGAAGCTTTGGAGCACAGTACGGCGTGCGTGATCGCGCTCGGCGGCGGCGCATGGACTGTCGAGCGAAACCGCTTGCTCATAGCTGAGTATCTGGGCTACACGGTCTGGCTCGATGCGCCTTTTGATTTATGCTGGCGAAGAATTACGGATAGCGAACCGGTGCGCCCGCTGGCACGCGGCGAGGAACAAGCCAACCGGCTTTACAATGAGCGACGCGCGCTCTACGAACTCGCTTCGCTGCGCATCGAGGCGAGCGAAGGCAGAGGCGAGGAAGAAATCGCCGCAGAGATCATTGATGTTTTGTCACGAAGCAGGACGCATAACCAGCCACACACGACAAGTTAATTTGTGTGCTTGGCAATGGTGGAAAAACAAATGGCCCAAAAGAAGACAGACGCACAAGCGCTCAAAATAGCGAAGGTCTTGAAGAACGCGAACAACTGGAAAACACATGCGACGCTCACTGACGAAGGTTACTACAACTTGCAAACCGAAGACACCGGCGATGTCCCTGTTCGATTGTTCCTCACCCCGGCTCTGCTCGCCGAAGTTGAAGACATCCTTTACAGGCATCCCCTCTGATTATTATCACAGTTGTTGATTATAAACAACTTACAGTCTTGGATGTTATCAAAAATCTTGACAGTAGATATTCAAATCCGCCTTCCAAGCATTGTCAATCATACCACTCTAATGATGACACGTTAAGAATTCATTCACGCTTTTT
>JACCTF010000597.1 GCA_013812565.1 Pyrinomonadaceae bacterium
CGCGCAATGCTTCCTGGCGCAAGAACCAGACCGTTCTTGAATGGTTGGAGAAGCTCTGAACCTCTCTTTAATGTGGAGTTGAAATGTCGGAATCCTCGCTCCCACGCGCCCTTCGGACACCAACTCCACATAACTGAGTTCTTAACATAAATCATAGACCAGTAACTTGATGGCGGTGGCGCGACGATTGCGGAAGAGAAAGAGGGTGCCGGAGAACGGGTCGTGGTCGAGTTTATGACGGCAGAGTGCGGCGAGCCGGTCGATGCCTTGGCGGAAGTCGACCGGCTCATAGGCGAGCAAGATTTGGAGTTGTGGCGGGAGTTGGATCATGGCTTAGGAGTGAAGCAAGGTTGCGCAGAGGGCATGGAGTTGAGCCGGGTCAGTCGTGGGCAGATGCAGTGTCAAGCGCGAGCCATCAGCGCGCTCGAAGAGCAGGCGCGCGTGCGAGTTGGCGGCGATTGTGTGGCGCGGTACAAGGTCGGCTGGTGCAAGTTGTAAGAAAGGAGTCGGCGGCGTGGTGGGCGCGGCAGCACGCAGTGGAGCGGCGTGCTTTCTGAGCGATGCCGGACGCAGACGGGTCTCACGACAGATGGCCGAGACGGAATAACGATCAAGCAGCGAGACGGCGGCAGTATAAAAGTGATCGGGGATGCGCGCCCGCTTGCGGTGCGACTGACGCCAGGTGTCGAGTTGGGCTTTGAGGTCGAGCAGGTCGACGTGACCAGATGGCTCCACGAGAGTTACCTCCGAAGAAAGGTGTTACTTCGGAGATGAGGGTAGCGAAGGCGGCTTGCTCAGGTCACACCATTTTGATACTGTTGGCGAATTATAAATGCTTGAGGAGCAAGCATTTCCCATTCTTAGGTGTGCAGCTCAAGCTGTCCCTCTCACCCAGCTTCGACTATCCTCTCCAACCAACTTTATATTGCTGGAGTGGAGGTCTACCGTGTCGCTGCAACCTCAAACACATTACTCTGTCCCCGAGCAGACCGCGCGCATCACTCGTGCAGCTTTCCCTAAAGGCACTTTGTGTATGCATATTTATGATGAGCTTGGCACCATCTTTCAGGACCAGGATTTTGCTGACCTCTTTCCTCAGCGTGGTCAACCAGCACAAGCTCCCTTTCGTCTGGCTCTCGTCACCATCTTGCAATTCCTTGAGGCGATTTCCGACCGCGATGCGGCTGACGCGGTGCGTTCGCGCATCGACTGGAAGTACTTGCTGTGTTTGGAACTCGACGACCCAGGGTTTGACTACTCTGTGCTCTGTGAGTTTCGCACTCGACTGTTGGAAGGCGGCGCTGAAGCAAGGTTGTTTGACAATCTCTTATCGATATTGCGCGATCATAACTTGGTGAAGGCACGGACGCGCCAGCGCACTGATTCAACGCATGTGCTGGCAGCCGTGCGTGATCTAAATCGGCTCGGGCGTGTCGTTGAGACCATGCGGGCGACCCTCAACGTGTTAGCGACAGTTGCGCCAGAGTGGGTGCGCGCCGCTATACCGCCCGAGTGGGTCGAGCGCTATAAAGAGCGCACAGGAGGACTGAACCGGTTGCCATCCAGTGATAAAGACCGAGAAGCTTTCGGCATACAGGTCGGTCGAGATGGTTATGCTCTGCTCGATGTCCTATGGTCGGCGGAGTCGCCAGCGTGGCTCCGAGAGATTCCGGCCGTTGAGACGCTCAGGCGGGTGTGGGTGCAAAACTTCATGCCTACCGAAGGCGGCACCTCTGTGGCGGCAGAAAGAGAATATCCCGCCGTCATCACTGCGCATCAATTCGCCCTATGATACTGAAGCTCGCTATGCCTACAAACGCAGCACGTCCTGGGCCGGCTATAAGGTACACCTGAGCGAGACGTGCGACGAAGAGAGTCCGCACCTCATCACGCACGTGCAAACGGAGAAGGCGGTCGCCAACGATAACGGCGCTTTACCCACGATCCACGAGCAGCTCTCGCGCGCCGAGTTATTACCCAGCAAGCATTTAGTTGACGCCGGGTACATTGAGGCCGAGTTGTTAGTCAACAGTCAGCGGGCGTATGGGGTGGATTTGATCGGTCCGGCACAAGGCAACGTACATTGGCAACGTGAGCAGGGAGAAGGATTTGACATCTCACATTTTAAGATCGACTGGGAAGGAGAAAAAGCGATCTGCCCGGAAGGAAAAGCCAGTAGGACGTGGAGGCATGGCATCGATGGTCGCGGCAATAAAGTGATTAGCGCGACGTTTGCGAAAGCCGATTGTAGCCGCTGCCCGAGTCTACAGCAGTGCACCAAAGCGAAGAGCAAACGGCGGTATCTGACGCTCAGGCCGCGGGAGTTACACGAGGCGTTACAGCAAGCTCGCAAGCGGGAACAAACCGAAGAATTCAAAGAGGAGTATAAGAGACGCGCCGGAGTGGAAGGGACGATCTCACAAGGAGTGCGGGCGTTTGGGTTGAGAAGATCGCGCTACATTGGGATAGCAAAGACGCACCTCCAACACTTGGCGACGGCTGCCGCAATTAACCTGGAAAGAGTCGCGGATTGGCTTGCTGGTGTTGATCGAGAAAAGACGCGGAGATCGGCGTTTGTGCGGGTGATGATGCCGTTGGCGGCCTGACCTTAGAATTCGCCAACAGTATCCAACTCGCCGCACCCACAACTCATATCACCACCAGATGTTTTCACGAGCCGAAGCTGTTAAATGTCACCGACCCTTTGTCGTTTTACCTGGCGCGGTCGCGGCGGGGGCAGTGCCTTTGGCGAAGTATCCTTGCCGGTAAGTGAGGCGCAGTTTCTCTTTGCGCAGTTCAGGACTGACAACTTCAATACGGACTTGTCGAAACGTACTATCACGGCGCTTGTTCGTTGGCGAGTAAGCGATCAGATACTGCGAACGTAGCTCCTGCTCAAGCTGGGCGAAGGCTGCGCGCAGTTCCACTTCATTGCGTGGAAAGAAGGCTCGCCCGCCGGTTCGTTCGGAAACCTTGCGCAACGCGCCTTCATCAACGCCGTCATAGTTAAAACTATCGCCAATGCCAATCGAATAGATAACAACATCATTCTTGAGCGCACGATCAACCGCTTGCTTCATTTCCAACTGACCGCTCGTATTCACCCCATCTGAGAGCAGAATGACGGCGCGGCGGGTGCGTTCCGGCGTCTGCGAAAGCACTTCTTCGGAGGTGACCCACAGCGCATCCCAGATTGCGGTCGAACCGGCGAGGGTTTGATTCGTGCCGGAGATCGGCGGCGTGCCCGCAACGGTACCGCCGCCGATATAACCGGATGGCGGCACAAACTCGACGCGATCAATCGCACGCCGCACACGCGCCGCACTGCCCGTCAATCCTTGTTCGAGCGTCGCTTCGCCGGTGAACGAAAGAACAGCTGCTTCGTCCTTGTTCGGACGGAGCACCGAATCAACAAAGATGCGCGCCGCTGCCTTCTCTTCCGGCAACGTTCTTTCCTGCGAGGCGCTGGTGTCAATCAGGATGGCGAGCGAGAGCGGCAGATCCGTCTGCCGTTGAAAAGTGAAGATCTGCTGCGGCGCGTTGTCCTCTAGGATGCGAATGTCTTCTTGGCGCAGCGTTGTCACGAAGTGTTTGTTCTTATCAATCGCGGTGAAGAGAATGTTGGTCAAGTCAGTCGAAAAGCGCTCGACATCATCATCCTGTGGAAGCGTTTCTTCCGGTCGCCCTTGTTGGGGCAAGGGTTGCGTAGTTGGAGTTGTTTGTTGCTGCGTCGGTGCTTCACCCGCGCGGCGTGGGCGGGAGGTGGATTGTTGCGACGCATTCGGC
>JACCTF010000635.1 GCA_013812565.1 Pyrinomonadaceae bacterium
GGCGATAATTTCGTGGCAGGTGAACGGAGTAAAGCGAAGCCGCTTGAAAACGAGCGGCGGCAGCTATCTGGCATCGCACGATCCGCGCGAAGTGCTGGGTCTTGGGCGCGCCGCAAAAGTTGACAGCGTTGAAATCCGCTGGCCCAGCGGCCGAGTGGACAAGCTCGCGAATCCGCCCATCAACACATACGTCCGCGTTGTTGAGGGTGAAGGCATCGCGCAAAATCCGGCAGCGACAACGGCAGCGAAGTAATAAAGGGATGCATTACATGAATCCCTGAGAGCAGTATGGTCAAGTCAATAAGCTTCAATAATTCAACATCACCATTCAGACATAGTAGTCCCGCGCGACTGTGGTTCGTGGCTTACCTGCTGCTTATCGGTTGCTCTTTCGCCGCCTTTGGACAGCAGCGGCCGCCATCCGCCGGGGCGCAGCACGGGGGTGGTCGCTCGGCAGTTGCGGCTACTAAGGCTCGCGAATCCGGTCAACTGGAAGAAGCCATTACGCTCTACCGTCAGGCGCTGAACGTGCAACCGAAGTGGAGCGAAGGGTGGTGGTATTTGGCAACGCTGCTCTACGACCGCGACCGTTACGAGGAAGCCGCACGCGCTTTCAAACAAGCCGCTCTGCTTCAACCGAAAGTGGGTTCGGCATGGGCGATGCTCGGGCTATGCGAGTTTCAACTGGGCCACTACGATGATGCGCTCATGCATATTCGGCAGGGTCGCCGGATCGGTTTCGTCGAGAACCCGGAGCTGAGCCGCGTGATGCGCTTCCATGAAAGCGCAGTGTTAATACTCAAAGGCGAGTTTGAAACAGCGCAAAATACGCTCAGCACCTTGAGCAGCGAAGGTCTGAATAACGAAGGCTTGATCATCGCGCACGGGCTTGCGGTGCTCCGCATTCCCGTACTGCCAAAGCAGGTTAATGCTGCTTACCGTGATCGTGAAATGATCCGCCGCTCCGGGTGGGCAGCGCACCTTCATGCGCAGAAAAACCTTGCCGAAGCGCAGCAAGAGTATGAGCGGTTGGCGACGGATTTTCCAAAAACCCCGAACGTTCAATACGCTTATGCACGTTTTCTGACAGCTAACCGCGAAGATGAAAAGGCTATCACGGCGTTTCAGCGCGAGATCGAGAACTCGCCCAATCACGCGCTGGCCCGATTCCAGATCGCATACATCAAATTACGAAACAAACAAGCGGCCGAGGGCGTCGAGCTTGCCGAGCAAGCCGTCAAGCTCCATCCGCGTCTCGCGCTCGGACGCTACTTGTTCGGGCGTCTGCTGTTTGATGTGAATCAGAACGAACGCGCCATCGCCGAATTGGAAGCCGCCCGCGGCATGACTCCGAACGACGCGCGCATACATTTCGCGCTCGCCCGCGCCTACGCCCGCGCCAACCGAAAGATCGATGCCGATAAAGCGCGAGAAACTTTCACGCGCTTAAACCGCTTGACTGAGGAAGCCGCGGCGCGCGGGGTCAATCAGGCCAGTGCTATTGAAGAGAGTCCCGCCGCGGATGCCAAGCCGCAATCGCCTTGATGTGTAATTTGTGGCAAAGCTCATTCGAGCCTGATGAGTATTAACGTCGAACGCTGCGATTCAGATGCTTCACAAGAGCGGAGCGATCAGCGAATCGCGCTGCAATAGCTTGTTCGACGGGCGGGCTGAGGATCATTTCAATCTGAGCAGGCTTTCAACTGATATGTCTTCATCCACTGCTTCCCAATGTATTCCAATCCCGCCACCAATCAACCGCCATCTCTTTCTTTCTTCGGGCGTCGCTTTCTGCAACCGCCGCGACCATACTAACGGCACAGAAATTTCACGCCCATCGGCCAGCACTACCCGCAAGTTATCTTCTGTGCAGCTAACATCAACGGCTAGAGGTTCAACATCAACGGCTAAGGTGCTCATTCCATTTCTCCACAAACGATTCTCGGTTCTCCTCAACAATCCTTTGTATTTCCGTCAGCTCTCCGCTACGGAAACCTCGCGACTTCACCAACGATATAGGGTTGAGCCAAAACTTGGCGTATCTTTCAGCCTGCTCTACATGAATGTGTGGCGGCTCGTTTCCTTCCAAGCTGAAGAAGAAAAACCTGTATCCTTTGACTCGCAAGACCATCGGCATAATGCAAGTTTACTCTGGATGCTCATAGCGGGAAAGTGTAACTTCAAGGTAGCGCGCCGAACGCTGCGATTCAGATGCTGCACAAGAGCGGAGCGATTATGCAGTCATCTTCATCCGCAGCGTTCGACATCGTGCATCGAAGGAACACCGTCTTGATAACAAGCATCTTCATCGAAGCCAAGTTGTTCCGCATTTTAGGCAAGCCCAGGTTTGCTCCCACTCTGCCAAACGCGGCAGATAGTTTCTTTTCTTCCTTCTATGACGAGACACCCAACCGAAGAAAATAACGATGGGAGCGATGAGAAACAATACAGGCGCGAACTTCTGAAACGAGGCTGCTTGTTGTGCGCTCGGTATCAAGCGGACAATCACTGGAATAAGATTGTTTATGACAATTCAAGACAAGACCACAACTAAAACCATTCCGATAAAACCAAGAACAACCGATGGCGCACGGGGCGGGGCGGCTGATGCGGCTAACTTGCTCTGCCGCGAACCACTCCTTGCGCTTGAACCTAAACGCCCTTTAGAGGTTATCCAGATAGACGAAGACTTCGAGGTGCTTGTACCTGCACCATAAATCATCGGGAGCGTCTTGGTGTTAGTTGAATCACATTGGGGGCAACGTGCCATATTCATTTTTCTACTTACCACTCGAAAGATGTCGAACGCTGTTTTAAAACTATTTTCATCCTCACGGTTCAACCGTAAATTCAATTGTTCGCCCCGCAGTGCTTTGTCCATCGTTCACCGTGATCTTCAACTCATACTCGCCGGGCTGAAACTTATCGAGCGGCAATGCGCTCGCATACTGGATGCGGTTCTGAGCGTCCGCCGCGGGGAGATCGGCGGCGATGCGACCGAGCGCGCGGTTGTTCTGCATAACCTCAACGATCAACTTCGGCGCTGCGCTTGCGCCTTTAATCGGATAGACGGTGAAGAAGAAGGCGATCTGCTTGCTCGATGCTTTGCTAATCGGTTCATAAAGGTTCGGGTAGAGCAGCACTTCGCCGTACTGAAGCGGATTGTTCTGTTTCTGATCCGCGGGCTTCAACTGTTCGGCGCGGCCGATCACCACGATGCTGCTTAAGCGAAGCTTTGTTTCTTCAACACCCGGCACCACAACGCCGCTTGTGCGCACACTTGCACGGCCGGTCGGAGCGTCGTAGGCGACTGTCTCAACCATGTAGCGGCCGGGCGCAAGGTCGGTTTCGCGGTAAAACAAAACCTCGCTTTTTTTAGCTTGCTCCACTTTGTCCAGCGGCCCGCTCAAACGGTATTGGTTGCTGAGCTTTCGCACCACTTGTTGCGTTTCATCCTTGATAAGCACCACGATTGAGAAATCGGTGCTGTAAGTTTTCTTCGTGTTGTCAGGTGTATAGGTGAATACGCTGGCCGGTGATTTAACTAACACAGATGTAAATCCAATCCGGTTTGCTTCGGGAAAGTTTAGTGCTCCGGCCTGCACCGGAAAGACATCAGGGCGAAGCTTGCGGTTGAGCACAGCGAGCGCCGGGGCTTCATAGGAGAGCACCGGCGAGGCGTCCGATGAGTTGATCGCGTAGTAACCTTTGCGGCTCTGCACGTCGAGATTCGAGCGGCTGAGCTTCACGGAGATTTCGCGAAAGCGGCCGTCGTAGTTTTGATTCTGCGGAACGTAGTTCAGCACATAGTAGGTGCGCAAATCGTCGTCAACTCGCCGGAGTTGGGGACCGATGTCGTTGGTCTCCCTGATGAGAAAGCCGCCGGTCTCAGCCGCGAGTTGACCGAGGCCGCTCTGCGGATCGAGGCGCAGCAAATCTTCGTTGCGCTCCAGTTCCATCGTGAGCGGACGGCCGGTGGGGTCAAGGCTGTTGTCCGTTCGACGTATCCGTCGCTGAACTAAAGAATTGATTTCGCGACCCGCTTCCGTGTTGCCGCTCTCTGTACGCAGACCTGCAGCATCAACCGTGTAGATGCTCGTGTTAGCGCGGTTGGCGCTGTTGATCACCGAGCGAAAATAAGCCTGCACGGCGGGCGGGATGGCAATCCCTTCAGAGAAGAAGATAACGGCTTTGCGGCCGGGAAGGGGACGCAGTGAATTTACGACGGCGAGCAGTCCGTTGGTGGTCGCATAGCCTTGCTGATCGCGCTGCAACATCTCAAAAACTTCAAGCGAGCGCCGGGTCATCTCGGCGAATATCTGCTCGGCCGCGTTTGCGCCGAGCGCGGAACCGGCGGCTGAAGCTTGTGCTCCGCCGCCCGGGCCGGTCGCGGCGGTCGCACCTTGTAAGGTGGAGGCGCTTCTTTCAAGCGCCGCCTGCCGGTCAGAGAGGCCGCGTATCTGTTCGCTGCCCGAACCGTGAGATGAAGAACTCTGTGACCCGGAGCGTTCCAGTGCTTGTCGCACCTGGTTCAAATTGTTCGTGTAGGGCTGAAGCACGCGGAGCGAAAGATCAATGCCGAAGACACCGATGAAATCGTTGCCCCTGGTGCCGTCGCTTAGGTAGCTCAACGCGGCCTTGTGTGCGCGGGTGCGTGCGTCCGGCGAAAGGCGGTCGAAGACCAGGGCTATTGCGCTCGGGCCTGCAACTGAATCACCTGCTGCGGTTGTTGTCGGTATTGACCGCACCACCGGCGTCTGAGTTTTGCCGCTTGTGTCCCCGCTCTTGGCCTCCGGGTCTTCTGGGTCGCGTGCAATCAGTCGAAATGATTTTACTTGTTGGCGCACACCGTCTTCATAAACTTCAAAGTCAGATGCGGCAAGGTTTCTTACGGGACGACCCCGCTTGTCTCTAACGACAACGTCTAAGACGACCTCGGACGTGCCGACCACGATAGTGTCATCTTGTCGGCCTGTCCCCGATTGAGTTTGGCCGAAGCTTAACGCAGGAGCCGCAAGGGTAAGCGCCGAGGCGAGAAGAATCGCGATGCGATGTTTCATAACTAAAGCCCTCAACAACCTTAGAGCAAAGTTCAAATGGGTGTAGGAAGAAAGTATTCTCAACACAGAGTCCGCTGAGTCACAGGGTACACAAAGATTATCTCTCTGTGCATCCTCTCCGGTTCCTCTGTGTCTCTTGTGGTGAGATCGACGTGCCCGAGTTCAAGTGAGAACCACTCTAAAAGGCGCGCAAACCGAAAAGTTTGAAGAGGGATGCTTGCCGAATGTCACACGACATCGGTTCAGCCTGCGAGGTAGGGAATCGTCATCGGCCCTTCGGGAAGCACCGCGATGGGCGCATCCCAACCGATCCGTCGAAGTTCTTCACCGATGCTGGCGGAAATGTCCGTGACGTGTTCTAAGTGAGCGCGTCTGACATCCTCGGGCGGGAGATCGCTCAGCAGACCGACACGCGCTTTGAGCAGAATCATCGCGAGCAGTTGCGCTTCCCACTGATCGTACATCGAGAATCCCGGCGCGAGGATTGTGTCAAGCAGAGCCTGCGGCGAGGAGTGGTCAAACAGCAGTCCGC
>JACCTF010000613.1 GCA_013812565.1 Pyrinomonadaceae bacterium
CACTCAACCAGAATCGACAGCAGAGGCTCTAAGTCAGCCGCATTGGATCCCCACAGTATGTTTGCTGCTTCCTGACAAGGATAGGTGGTTGTTTCGGTAATCCCAACTCCATTTAGCACATCAATCGTATGCTTTCTTCTCTCCGTTGGGTTAGGTGTCCAATCAAGCCACTCATCATGGTGCTTGTAATAATTTGCTGTTGCATCACACAACTTCATCTTCGTTACTCCCGTTCCAGAAATAACGTCGCTGAAATTCTTTAGAAGATCATGCTTATTCGGTTTAGGCGTGGATTTTGTAAGCTTACGCGCATCAACAGCAGTACCAGTGATATAAGTTTGGGCGGTAACAAAGGCAATGCCCAAGAAACTTTCTAACTGTTCCAAAGCTTCGTCTACATCTTCATGCGATTCATCGTTTGTGATCTTGACGAGTGCGGCAGAAATGGCATTAAGGATTTCTCTAATGGAAGAGTGTCGCCAATCAATTTCGTAGATATTCATGCTCTACGTTCCTCATGCGCTTATAGGTTACGAACAAGAAGACGCCCAACGCAAATTAGGTTTTGACGCAAAGGAAAAGAGTCCGAAGTCGTAAGATGAAGTCGATAAGTGTCGGCTATTGCCTGTCTCAACCTATTGCTCATCAAGCAGTGACGGTTTTCTTTTCGGCGGCGGGGCAGTGGCGACTGCCTCCAACTTACCCTCACCGCTGAAACCGTCAGCAACGATTGTTGGCAACGGCGTAAACTGGAGTGACAAGTTGCTTTCATTGTTCGTGAATCTTCCCGTTGCGCGAACCGCCGCACTGGGCAACTCAACAAACGAATCAGCATCGAGGTGCGCAATCGAGATGCTGCCGTCCGGTTGTGCAACACCGGTCGCGATGCCGTTTAACTGGCGAGATTTGTTCCCTTCTCTGCTCTTTAAGGCAAACAGAAAAGTGGCAAGTTTGCCGTGGCGCATTGTGCGAGCGTCGCCTTCAAACTGAAACTTCTCCGTCCGTCCGGCAATGCCGCCCGACATCGTCCACTCGCCTGTCGCGATGCGGTATGGACGCATTCCCGTCTGCCATGTTTGATCTGTGACAACGTTAAGCGATTGATCATCACTGACCGGGACGGAGATGACTTTGAAGGGCGACGTGAGCACCTGTGTCACCATCATGTCGGCTGACGGCGAGCTTTCGCTGATGCGAAGACCTTGTGCATCACTGGTGAATGAGACGACATAGCCGCCGGTGCGACGCCCGCCGAGAAAAGCTGCTACCACCGCGTTTGTCTTGAAGAACGAAGCTTGCATCTCCGGCAATTTCTCAATCAACCCACGCAGTTGAGCATAAGTTTCCGCATCACGCGCGACGGCGATGAACGCATCACCAACCCGACTATGGCCGCCCTCGGCTAATACTTTGATGTCACTGTTCACGGTTCCCTCCCCACTGCGTGACGGTGTCGGTTTCGCTGTTGCGTTTTTGTTTTTTTGTCCCCTTGCATTTTGTGTTGCTTCGCGCTGCTTCGCTTCCTGTACCGCTTCGCGTTGCGTCGCTTCCTGCTCGTTCTCGGTTATGCTGCTCGGTTTTGGAGCACAGGCTGGAGCGCCTGCGCTGTTTATTGCAAGCGCCAACAAAGCGCCGGCTAAGCTTATCTGTGCTCTTAACATTCTTACTACTCCTTAATTATCTTCCGTTCTTTTACGAGCGACGGTGAAACTAGGCAGAAATCGGGGTGTTCGCTCTTGGGCATTGAACGCGCGATGCGATCCGAAGTTGCGCGGACGACTAAAGAAAAAGCGCGAATCGCCTGAGTGTAAGGCGTCGGGTAACTCACCACAGTGCGCGTGATTAGTAACGCTGGGGGGCACCACGTACACACCGCACTGTATCACGTGCAATCAACAGTTCTTCATCCGTCGGGATTACAAACGCCGCGAGCCGCGATTCGTCTCGGCTGATCAACCCTTCGCGCCCCGATGTGTGCTGTGAATTACGCTCGGCATCCAGTTTCAATCCCATCCACTCAAGCCCTTCGCAGATCAAAGTACGCACCTCGGCGGAGTTCTCGCCGATGCCGCCCGTAAAGATCAGTGCATCGGCCCCGCCCATTGCAGCAAGATAAGCGCCGATGTACTTGCGTGCGCGGTAACAGAAGGTGTCAATCGCGAGCCGGGCACGTCGGTCGTTATGCTCGTGCGCTTCATCAAGCAACTCGCGCATATCGTTCGTCAGTCCTGAGATGCCGATCAAACCCGATTGTTTGTTCAGCAGAGTCTCCACCTCTTGTGCCGACAAACCTTCCTTCGCCTGTATGAAATCGACAATCGCCGGGTCGATGTCGCCGGAGCGCGTGCCCATCACTAAACCTTCGAGCGGCGTCAAGCCCATTGAAGTATCAACTGAGTCGCCCGCGCGAATCGCGGCCGCCGAACAACCGTTACCCAAGTGCAGCGTGATGACATTCGTCTGGTCGCGCGGAATGCCCCGAAGTTGCCGGTAGCGATATGCGACATAACGATGCGAGGTGCCATGAAAACCATAACGACGAATGCGGTGGCGGCGGTAGAGTTGGTAAGGCAGGGCATAAAGGTACGCATGCTCCGGCAGCGTTTGATGAAACGCCGTGTCGAACACCGCGGCTTGCGGCAGCCCCACGCCAAAAACTTCGCGTGCTGCCGTGATGCCTTTAATGTTCGCCGGATTGTGTAGCGGCGCAAGGTCGATGCATTCCTCTATGCCGCGAAGCACTTCATCCGTGATCAATACGGAATGCCTGAATCGTTCGCCGCCATGCACCACGCGATGCCCGACGGCGTGGATGTCGCCGACGCTTTTGACATCGCTGATCCGCGAGCCTTCCGAACATACCCAGCGGATAACGAGTTCGACCGCGGCACGATGATCCCTGAGCGGAGCCGTGGATCTGTGCGGCGCTTGCCCCTCAGCATGAAGTGTGATGATTGCTTCACCGCCAATGCGCTCCAGCGAGCCGCGCGCCAAACGCTGATCCGTGTTCTGCGCGATGCGATCAAGATCAGTCGCAATCAATTGAAACTTAACGGAAGAGCTGCCGCAGTTAAGGACAAGAAGGTTCATTGTATTATCAATTTCCGATTGCCGATTTGCGATTTTAGTTTTCGAGTCTTCACTATCAAATTTAGAATCGCAACTTCACACCGATCTCTTTAATACGCGCACGCAAGCGAGTTTCGTCTATGGTGGCAACGCGCCCCTCGCGGTAGACCTCGCGGCCCGCGACAACCGTTAGTATCACGTCGCGTCCTGATGAAGCAAAGACGATGGCCGCGGCCGGATCGTAAATCGGCAGTTGATGCGGATTGTTGAGCGCAACCACCGTGAGATCAGCCTGCGCACCTTCCTCAAGAAAGCCTGTCTCATCAACGCCGAGTGCGCGTGCGCCCCCCGCGGTTGCTGCAAACAGTATCTCGTCGGCACTAGCCATGTGCGGCACGCTTATTCGATCCTTGCCGATGCGAGCAAGCAACGCCGCGAAGCGTGCTTCTTCGAGCATGTCGCACGTGTTGTTGCTCGCCACCGAGTCGCTGCCTAAACCAACAGTCAAATCTCTCTTGAGAAATGATGCGAACGGGGCCTGCCCGTGTCCGAGTTTAGCGTTGGATTTCGGACAGTGAGCGATGCTTGCTCCGGCAGCTTTGATTGTTTCGATGTCTTGGTCATCAACCGTGATGCAGTGGGCCAGCAATGGACGAGCGCGTTCAAGGACGCCAAGCTCTGCCAAATACTGAATTGTGGAAACTCCCGGCGCACGCCACTCGATGCCGCGCTGCCGGAGTCCTTCAGCGAACACGCCCGTTCCTTCGCGCATAAACGAACTTTCAGCGATGGACTCCGCTGCGTGCATCATCAACGGCAACCGCTCAGCGAGGGCGTACTCGGTTGTCAGTTCGAGCAGTTGCGCGCTCACTGTGTACGGCGCATGAGGCGAGACGCCGACTCGGACCAGCGGGGTTTCATTTTCTCTGAGTTTTGCCAGCTTACCGCGCAGCTTCTGTGATTGTTCATGTGCC
Source organism: Pyrinomonadaceae bacterium (assembly GCA_013812565.1). Classification (GTDB taxonomy): domain Bacteria; phylum Acidobacteriota; class Blastocatellia; order Pyrinomonadales; family Pyrinomonadaceae; genus JACCTF01. Next base: position 4,044 of record JACCTF010000613.1, read on the forward strand.
TGCCGAGCGTCTGGGCCGAAGACCTCTTGATAAACCGTGCCGCGCAGTCCGACGTCACAGAGCGCGGCAAGGCTCGTAGCTCCCATACTACTCGCGTCGCCTATGCACGTCACACCGGAACGCGCCGCTTCCACCGCGCCCCACGCGGCCGAGACATATAGATCATCCGGCGTCATTCGTTCGAGCCGCGCAACGGTCAGCTTCCTTAACCATGCGAAGAAATTGTTCTCCTCTTGTTCGAGGAAACCGCGCATCACGGTTAGCTCAAGATGCGAATGGCAGTTGACGAAGCCGGGCAGGATGGCGGCTTCTCCGAAATCGCACAATCGCGCGGCGGGGAAACGTGCGACAAGCGCCGCACGCTCGCCGACTCCAATAATGCGCGTGTTATCAACCGCTACCGCGCCGTCTGTGATCGGTGAAGATACGATCGGCAATACCCACCGGGCGCAATACAGTGTGGTCATTTTCTTTTTGTTCACGTCATTAACCGCCCATACTCAGAATGCATGCCGGTAGATATAGCCTTCGAGAAAACGAGAGTTCGGAGCGTTGCCTTCAGGCGGGTTGTGCTGAGCAGAACAGTCTGACTAAAGTCGGTACTACGAACCAGTATCCGCCTCAGCTTTCTCTTGAACTTTATAGTTACCCAACGGCTCGACACCATACTCATCTCAGGTTAGTTCCGCGTTCAATCCATCCGGCAAGGCCGACAGAACAGAAGACGCATATCAGGGTCGCGGGGGCGGCCATAAACCTAGCTCCTTGATAAAAGTAGAACGTGAAGAGGCAGAGGCTTAATAACGTTAACCACAAAGTGAATTTAGCAGTTAGTTCATGACGACGCTTCCAACAATGTAAGAGACCGATGATCGGGAGCAGAGGAGGCGCGTATATCCAAAAGAGTCCCACGAGGACTGCCGGATAGAAAAAGAGATTTGCCATCGCAGCTTGTGGGCCTCCGTTCGGACACGGACAGGTCCACTGTAAAAGCCTACCATTTAGCACATCCGCCACTATCCACGGCCCATCTTTCAAATGTGGAACGACGAATGCGAAAGATAAATCGAAAGTTTTCAATGTTGGGAGCCAGTAGTCATAGCCTGTCTTGAACAAACTGCCGAAGGTCAGCAAGTTAAACAACCCTAAGGCCGCTACCGGGGGTGCGGCGAACAAAAGCAACCTCTTGCGGAGCGGCGTCGGTAGGACGATGAGAAGAGCGATCAAGTTAAGCACCATCGGCAGACGAACGATTACTAACGCGCCTGCTAAAACGCCAACTAAGGAGATGCGCTTCGGCGTCGGATGCTGAAGCAGAGCGATGAGCAGCACGGTCAACCCGGCTGCAAACCCATCCGACATGACGAGCGCTGCTTCGATTTTGGCAAACGGTGACACCCCAATGAAGATGGCAATCAGCGCGCCCGCTAACGGGCCTTTGATCGACCACGCTGCAATTACAGCGGCTAGAACGTAAAGCGCCGCATAGATCTTAGCGCCCAATTGTATGTTCGATGGATAGTCATCGCTGAATGCGGCGAAGGGTGCGAGCGCGAGGGAGAAACCAGGAGGATACCTCGGCGGGTGCGGTTTATCATTATGGACATAAGTTACATAACCATTCCCGTTTACCAACTGTCGCGTGGCATCGGCAGTCTCCTCAGCGTCAGGAAACGGTTGATCGGCGAGAGGGCGCGGCGTAACTGAAAGAACCGATAAAAGAACAATTGCAACCACCGAGAGGAAAAGCGCTGTCGTTATCCGATTGTGGCGTCTCCGAGAAACTCTCCGGGAAACATAGAGCGCCGCTCCAAACAGAAGCACACTGACCAGAAGGAGAAAGGGCTTTAATGAACCGGTGGCTTTGAAGAGAAGTGGGGATAGAAGTATTGTCGCGCACATACCGCTACTTGTCTCAATATATTAGGACTTACGCAGCAAAAGAAAGTTTTGCCACAAATGAACACAAATGTTCACGAATGAGCAATGAGCAGTGATTTGATTTATGCTTATTCTCGGTTCATTCGTGGCTGATTATCTTCCGCGCCGCACAGCATCGCGTGCGGCAGTTTGGTGGCGGTCTCCCAGATTGGCGAGCTGAAGTTCACGATGAAAGGTGTTCTACGCCGGTCGCAGTTTGTTCGTCAACGCTCGTGCCGGGTTGCAGCCAGAACCATAACAAACCGGAGAGCGCAATGATGATACCTGCAACCGCAGCCACCGTGCGGATGCCGTAGACATCCGCACGGTGGCTGCGCCAGAGACGAGCATTGATCCAACCATTATCAGCGTCGTCAGCGTTTCATACGAAGCGAAGAAAAACCCGACCGCGAGCACCGCCGTGGTGTTCAGCCAGTCACCAATCTCTGAAATGACCTGGGCCAGCCACAAGCGACGAAGATCAGCGTTGCCTGCAAGCACTGCCGGTACGTCAAGGGCGCACCTCTTTGAGTTTGCGATAGCGAGTGAGAATCGACGTGACGTAGGCGCGCGTCGAGGAAATATCAATGCGCTGAATAAACTGTTCGGCGGAGAGCGGTATGTTACTCGGTGTGCGATTCCACTCGGCAGCACGACTTGGCCCAGCATTATAAGCGGCAACCATTCTGGCTTCGGCTTCCGGCGTGTCGCGGTATCTTTTCGCAATCTTCTCTAAATACCAACAGCCGATCTGAATGTTCCGCTGAGGGTCGCGCAGGGCGGTGTGTGGGTCGCCCGCCATCTCGCGTTCCAGTTCGCGCATCCCGGTCTCAGTTGCCCACTCGCGCCCGACCGTCGGCGTCACCTGCATCAATCCGATCTCGCCATCCTCACCAATTTTCCACGGCCGAAAATAAGTCTCTTCGTAAATAATGCTCCACACTAAATCAGGATCGAGTTGATAGATGCTTGCCTGCCGAGCAATCAGCGAGTCGAAGCGATGTATCCAATACTGATTAAAGTAGTAGTAGAAGCCGAAGGCGCAGGAGCCGAAGAGAAGAAGGCCAATGGCAAGACGAAGTTTCATCGGGTGGAAGATGTAAGGCAGGAGCTATCAGACGGAAATAAAACTTTGTCGTCTAAACATTAAGTTTAACGAATGCTATAAACGTGGCAGATGAAAAACGTGTTGTTGGAGTGTTCGCTGCTACGGTTCTGCTACTACGGTATTGGAGTGGACGGCGCGACAGGTTCAGCGGCATCTAATTTATTAGCGACCTGTTTCACTTCAGAGATCACATACTGCCCATATCACTACTATCTTGCGGTTGATCCATTTAATTGTTGCGTTTCAAGCGGCTCCAGAAACTGTGCGCTGGAAGAGATATATCGACGCCCTCGTAGCGTGAGCAGATGGCGCGCTGGTCCAGCACATGACCTTGCAGCCAGATTTCAGCGGCCAGCACTGAGCCGACTTCAAGTTTACTGCCGCGCAACGCACGGCGGTTAATCAGCACTTCGAGTTTTAGTCGATTGAGATCAAGGTAGACCCAGTACAGCTCGCTTCCTGAGAGCGGGTTACGCAGCGACTTGAAGGCGGTGACTTGTCCGCACAAACTCCAATCGTTTTCGTGTGCGGCGCGCTCCGGCGCAACATCTTCAAGCGGCTGCCAGCGCACCGGCTCGCTTCCCTTAGCACACACGCGAGCGCGGTAAGCGAGACCACATAAACCAACGTAGAGTTCACGTTGGCGGAAACTGGCGAGGCCCACTTCCGTTAAGTTTTGCAGCTCAAAAAGCACCTCGGCATCCGCGTTGTCACAGTAGCCATGCACCACAGCTTCGCCTTCTTCGTCATATTCTGTCAAAGCCCACGGGCTGATGCGTTGCGGGTAACGGGCGCGAAACCCAGGACGGCAATCGGCATAAAAGATGTCGCCAGTGCCCGATTCATAAAGCACAGTCCACACTTCTAAACCTTCCCCAAGTTTCCAACAACGGCCATGCAACACAGCGCCGCGCCGCAGCAACTGCGTCGGCTCGCCTTGATCTCCGGCCCGCTCGGCAAGATGGTTGAAGTCTTTTTCGCTCGGCACTTCCAACCCGATGGCTTTAAACGTTGCGTCCATAATCGTAAGCGATCAGCTTTCAGCAGGGAAAGCGAATATCGCACCTGCTACTCACGGCAAAACACGCTTTCGTGGCTGAGCCGGCGATTGGTGTTCGCCGGATTCATCTCCGGCGTGCGGGGCGTTACTTCGGTAACCTCGGATGTTGCGCTGCGGGCCATGCGCAGGACGCATCCCTGAACGCACCATCTCAGCAAACAGCTCCATATCATAGTCCGCTTCACGCGACATCTCTTCGCGAATCGTATGAAGCACTTCTAAAAATCTTGGGCGACGGTACATAAATTAAAAGTGACGAGTGACAAGTGACGAGTGACAAGATACAAGCACGCGTGCAGGACGCGCCGTTGGCGGCGCTAATCCGTCCGTACGTCTGCTTGCGCCGCACATCCGGAGCAGATGTATGTAGTAACTGCTGATACACTGATAACACATATCTTTATCTTCCTTCCTGCTTGTTACTTGTCACTCGTCACTTGTCACTGTTGAAGTGCCCACCAAAAACTCCGGCGTGACGATCACCGGGACAAAGAATCCGGCCGCTGTATTGAACAACCGTATGCGCGCTTGGCGACGCACGTTCGCGAGATGACCGAAGTTCCATGTCACTAAGTAATCTATTTTTTCCAACGAAGCAATCGCCACGTGGAGCGCATCACCGAGGTACTTCCGGTGAAAGATGCCGCGCGCAACATAGCCATCGGCTAGGATCGTTGCTTCATCCGTTAATTCCACTTGTTCAAGCGGCTCGATCAACTTCAAGTATCCGGTGCGGTGCGGCTCCGGGATGCGCTCTAGTTCGCGCGCGACGAGCGGTGAGATCACCGCGCGGTACTCCAGCATCTCGTGTTCCCACCAGCGGATCGTCAAGTCGCGGCGAAACGGCTCGCCGTTGTCAAGGTAGGCGCCGATCACGGATGTCTCAAGGTAAAGACTCTGCTTCACGGCTGCGTGGCGCTTTCCCCTGGCTCGCGCTTCACGGCGTTTGTCTGCTTGGCAGGCGCGGTTAAAGGTTCAAGCCGCACAACTGTGCGCTGAAAATCGAAGGTGACGCGGAAGTGGCGCAGGATATTTCCCCCGATGATGCCGGTCTGCTCGAACCCGGAGGTTTCGTTAATCTGATCCAGATCAAGCACAACGGCAGGAACGTTGACGCGCTCCGTGCCTGCCATTACCACGCGGGGCAATATAAGCATCTGGACATTCTCCGCAACCCCGGCGGCACCGAAGACACGAAGGCGTGAACTCTGTGCGAAGCGCGTCATCTCCTCGCGCGCCGCTAAATCTTCGGAGACGACCGAGATGCTTGCGCCCGTGTCAATGATGAAGCTGAGGGGTTTAGCGATTCCCGGAAGATGAACCTCGCCGCTCCAGAACCCGCTTGTGGTGGTACGAATTGGTAGCTCAATGCTTGCCGGAGCAACCGGAGTGGTTGCTCCGGCTGCTGTGGTCACGACTGAAGGCACGGTCGTCAGCGAGGCATCTACCGGCGGACGTTCCGCCTCACGCAGCAATGTGATGGTGCGCGCGGCGTAGTCAATCGAAGTAAGATATTTTGATAACAGGGCGAGGCCGATGTAACCGTCAATTGGTTCTTGATCGTTGTAGAAGCGGCGCACGTAGATGGGCACGTTCTCTACACGCGCCCCGTTCGTGTCGCCGAGTTGCAGGAACGGAAGAAACCCATAAACAATCTCGAAGCGACCGGCGCCACCGACGGCGCGCGCCATTCCGCCACGCGCGACAGGGCGCACACCCAAACGCGTTACCGCTTGCTCCGACATCACGCACATGCCCGATCCTGTATCGAGCACAAACCGCAGCGACTCCTTCGTGTTGCCCAAGCGCACACGAAGAATCGGCCGGTTGTTAACCAATTCAAATGGAACAACGGAGCGCGATGTTCCGGTTGTGCGGTAGAGCTGCCCCTGTGTGCTGAGGTAGCGCAGGAAATCTATCAGGCCGCGGATGCGCGCGCGGCGATCCTCGTCAGTGCGCGGCGCGACGCGAAGGAAACGCTCGTATGCATCAGCCGCTTCCGCATAACGTTCAAAGCGCGCCGCCGCTTGCGCGAGACTGAAGACAAAGTCGGGTTCCTTCTGATCAAGCGACACGGCGCGGCGCAACCCTCGAAGACTGGCGTTCGTGCGGTTCTCGTAAAAATCGATCATCGCGATCCCGGCAATCGCGAGCGCCTCCGTTTCTCTGAGACTGAGGGCAATGCGGAACTCCTCAACCGCGGCGCGGAAATCACCGACCGCAAGCAGGGCCTGACCAATCAGCGACCGGGCGCGCGCCGAAGTGGGTTCAGCCGTGGCGACGCGGGTGGCTTCGTCAAAGGCACCTTGTAAGTTTCGTTGCTTAAGCAGCGTGTAGCTCAGGCCGAGGCGCGCCCGTGTGTCTCGTTCATCTTTCTGGAGCTTTTCGCGAAACAGCTTTTCGGCCGTTTCGAACTCGCCTTCGCGTAGCGCACGCTCAGCACGATCCCGTATTTTGTCAGCGGCAAACGCGACGCTTCCGGCGTGGAGTGCGATCACCGCATCGCACGCTATGATCACAAAGCAGACGGCGAGGGCGGCCAAACTACTGACCGCCGCGTGGCATGCCTCTCTCTTTATGTCAGGAAACAGCACAGCTTTCTGCTCGTTAAAGCACTTCAGAATGGTTACTTCAGAATCTCACCCGTCTTCATCGACCACAACACCAAATCAAGCTCATCAAAATCTATCTGCGCGTCCTCAGCAAAACTACGTAATCGTTTTTCTATCTCCAAATACTTGCCGCGCGTCGCGGGCGGTCCGGGTGATTCAGTGATGCCAAGTTCGACGAGCGAGCGCAGTATGTGTTTGTCGAGAATAGCGTATCCGTTCAAACCGATGTTGCGTAAAAAGTGGCTTGCCTCTTTGTAGCCAAGTCCTTTAATGCCTCGCTCCCTCGCGAGCCAATCACGTCGCTCCAGCGGATCAGTAAAAGATGCGAGTCGTTCACGCAGACGCAGCCCGCAGTCTCCTTGGAGATGCTCGCGCGTGCTGACGATGTAGCCGGAGCGCGCCACAGGGTAACGATGCACGCCGCGTAATCTCTCGGCCAGATCTTCATGAGCGCCTTCAAATAACAACGGCTTGACAGCCTCCACTGAGCGCAGGCCCATTCGCGCCGACGCCCCGGCCGTGAAAATGCAGAAGACCAACTCTTCCCACAGCCTTGCGTCCGAACCACTCTGCCACACTTCGCGAAACTCTGCGAGGCGCTGGCGGATTGCCGAACCGCGCTCGCTGTGCGTAGCGCGGATGTTTTCAATCGTCACCGGTTGGGTATCTCGACGCACAACATTAACCAAGCGAATTCTATGTACCTGCTCACATCATTGTCAACGAAGTCGCTCTTTCAGTCAGGGCTTTTGCAAAGTCTGAAATGATCAAAGTTACTTGACAAAAGAGGAAGACCTTTCCCAGTAATGCCGTTGAGATCAGCAGTTCAGCCGAAAGCATTACGGAGGAAAGGCCTTCGATGGAGATTAGCACAGCAGTGCCGGCGCTCGCAGCACAGGCGCCGGGAACGTTCTTTGAGGTCGGCAGTTTGCTCGCCGCCTTAGCTCACGTCACAGATCAGCGCTCAGCACGCGGCGTGCGCTACGACTTGGCACCCGTGCTGGTGCTGATGGTGTTGGCGAAACTTTCTGGTGAGGATCGTCCGAGCGGGATCGCGCACTGGGTCTCGTTACGTGCCGCCTGGCTGGTGAAAGCTCTGGGTCTGAAGTGGAAACGCACGCCACACGATGCCACGTACCGGCGCGTGATGGCTTCTGCCATCGATGTCGGAGAACTTGAAGCCGTGGTCAGCCGGTTCCTGCAACCAGCGCCGAGCGAAGGCGTGGCGCTGATCATCAACCTGGATGGCAAGAGCTTGCGTGGGACCATCCCTGCCGGGCAGACACAGGGCGAGCATCTCTTAGCGGCATATCACCCGGAGGCCGGCGTGGTCTTATTGCAGATCGCCGTCGGGAGCAAAGAAAACGAGATTTCCGCCGCCCCACGCTTGCTGCAAGCGCTTGATTTATCAGGCAAGATCGTCACCGGTGATGCGATGTTTGCCCAAGTTGAGTTGTCGCGGCAGGTGGTTGCGGCGGGCGGCGATTACCTCTGGGTCGTCAAAGACAATCAACCTTCGGTGCGCGACCACATTGAAACTTTGTTTGTCTCCGAACGCACGGCGAGAGGGCCAGTGGCGCACGATTTTCAGAGCGCGACGACGATTGATAAAGGACATGGACGCTTGGAGCAGCGCACGCTCACGGCGAGCAGCTTACTGAATGAGTATCTCGGCTGGCCGGGTGTGGGACAGGTCTTTGAGATCGAGCGTGAGGTCATCGAGTTAGCTTCGCAACAGCGGAGGCATGAGATCGTGTATGGGATCAGCAGCCTCAATGGCGCAGCAGCCGATGCCGCACGGTTGCTCTCGATTAGTCGCGCGCACTGGGGGATTGAAAACGGGCTGCACTACCGCCGCGATGTGACCTTCAAAGAGGACGCCACAAGAATGAAAAACGGCACTGCCGCGCAAGTCTTGGCGATCCTTAATAATCTTGCGCTTGGATTGATTCGGCGCGCGGGCTTTGACAATGCCGCTGAAGCTCGTCGTTGGTTCGAAGCCCGTCCCAAAGCGGCTCTTGATCTTGTTTTACGTTGCTAACCGGGACTTTGCAAAAGCCCTGATCACGGATGCTATGACGAGCGCAGCGAACAGAGTCGCTTACACACAGTTTAAAACAGTCAAGGGCAGCAATCTTTCAACGGGCGAGTGGATCACCATCGGGGCGCTCGTCGGGGTGAAGGCCGCGCCGTTATCGCTTCTCCTCGTTCGTCTTGGCACCGAATGAGGATGTTGAGCATAGC
>JACCTF010000619.1 GCA_013812565.1 Pyrinomonadaceae bacterium
TTGTACCTGCCGAACGACACCGGAATCAAGCGGCGAAACATGCATTCGCGCCGCCTCAGACGATGACACCCGCGATGCACGAAGGCGCGCCGATGTGGGTGCGGAACCAGCGCAACAGTTGGCACGGAGTTGATTTTCCGTATCACTCCGCGCTCGACATCGGAGAGTACTACAAGCGATACGCCGAAACTCTGATGGGCGTCGATGAATCCGTCGGGCGTGTGATGGATTACCTGAAAGAGCGCGGGTTGCTCGCTTCGACGCTCGTCGTCTACATGGGCGATAACGGCTTCGCTTTCGGCGAGCACGGATTGATCGACAAGCGCACCGCCTACGAAGAGTCGATGCGCGTGCCGATGATTGCGCACTGTCCCGAACTGATAAAGCCGAATACGAAAATCAATCAAGTCGTCGCGAACATCGACATCGCGCCGACCTTCCTCGAAGCCGCCGGGCTTGATGCGCCCGATCATATGGACGGCCAAAGCTTCTTGCGGCTCGCGCAGGGCGAACAAGTTCCGTGGCGCGAGTGGCTTCTTTATGAATACTACTGGGAGCGCAACTTTCCCCAGACGCCGACGATGCACGCGCTTCGTGGCGACCGCTACAAGTACATCCACTATCATGGCATCTGGGATACGGACGAACTCTATGACTTGCAAGCAGACCCACTGGAAGCGAAGAACCTGATCACCAGCCGCGAGCATCAGCCGGTAATCAAGGAGATGAACAAACGTCTGTTCGACGTGTTGGGCGAAACCGGAGGGCTGTACATACCCCTCTACCGCGACTCCGGCAGGCAGCAGAACTTGCGCTTGGAAGGACGCTCTGCGCCAGCAACATTTCCCAAGCAACTGATGCGTAAAGAGCCGCCACAGGCGGAAGCGCCGGGCGAGAGAGCGCCGACCGGCGACCCGACCAAGACCGGCTCGCCGACAGATGTGAAAACCAAACCTTGAAGTGAAAGCTTAAACGTGGCGCGTATCGCGGAGACTAATGATCAAGGCACTATTCTAAGAAGGTTAAATGTTTTGCTGCTATATGGGAGAAATGGAATGCTGGGTTGCAGGAGCCGAGGTGGTTGCCGGGACGCGCGGGCAGTAGAAGGCGCGCACAAATGCGCTGAAACTCACGAGAGAAATGAGGGAACAGATGAAGCTTAATCTGAGCTATCGAATAAAGCGAAACCTTGTGCTGTGCAGTCTCGCCGCGTTGTTGGCGATGATTAGCGGCGCAAAGGTAAGCGACGCCGGTTTCGCATTTCCAGGGCTGCTTCTCGGTGCGCCTGCGGCGCACACTCCCACGATTGAGACAGGCCAGGCCCCACGTACGGCCGTCGAACGCCCGAACGTCCTCTGGTTCGTCGTTGACGATATGTCGGCGAACTTTCCCTCTTACGGCGAGCGATTGGTCGAGACACCGAACGTGGATCGGCTGGCACGCGAAGGCACGCGCTTCACACGCGCTTTCACCACCGGGCCAGTTTGCTCACCGAGCCGTTCGGCGATGATCACCGGGATGTACCAGACAAGCACCGGCGCGCATCACCACCGCAGCGGACACGGACCTATGAAGATTCACCTGCCGCGCGGCGTCGAGCCTGTGCCGGTGCTTTTCAAGCACGCGGGCTATCACACCTCGATCGGCGGCCCGCTGGTCAAAGGCACGAAGCAACTTGCCAAGACCGATTACAACTTCGAGTGGGATCGAGCGATGTACGACGGCAACGACTGGTCAGGCCGCAAGCCCGGTCAGCCGTTCTTTATGCAGGTACAGCTTCACGGCGGTAAGTACCGCCACAATCGGAACTGGCCGCAACGCGCGTTGAAGGAACTCGGCAGCCGCACGAAGCCGGAGGATGTAAAGCTCCCGCCTTATTACCCGCGCGACCCGGTTCTGCTCGAAGACTGGGCCGAGTATCTTGACACCGTGCGCTACACCGACAAGGAAGTCGGCGAAGTGATCGCGCGTTTGGAGAAGGAAGGCCTACTCGATCAAACGATCATCATCTTCATGACCGATCACGGCATCAGCCATGCGCGCGAAAAGCAGTTTCTCTATGACGGCGGCATCCACATCCCGTTCATCGTGCGCGGCCCCGGCATCGCTCACGGCGCAGTGCGCGATGACCTGATCGAGCATATCGATATGGCCGCCATCTCGCTCGCGCTCGCGAGGCTCGAAGTGCCGAGGTGGATGCAGGGGCGCAACGTCTTCGCGAAAAATTACCAGCAGCGTGATGCCGTGTTCGCGGCGCGTGACCGCTGCGACGAAACGGTTGAGCGCATCCGCGGCGTACGAACGGAGCAGTTCAAATACATCCGCAACTTCTACCCGCAACGTCCGCACCTGCAACCCAACGCCTACAAGGACGGCAAGGAGATTATCCAACGGCTGCGCGAGTTGCACGCGCAAGGCAAGCTCGATGAGTTACAGGAGAGATTACTGTTTTCTCCGACACGGCCCGAAGAAGAACTCTACGATGTGCAGTCCGATCCGTTCGAGACGCGCAATGTGGCCGCCGATCCGAAGTACGGGAAGACGCTCGACGAGATGCGCGAACGGCTGAAGGGCTGGATCAAAGACACGAATGATCGCGGGCAGCAGCCAGAGCCCCCAGCGATGTACGACGGCGAGATGGCCGTCTATCTCGACGGCCCGCGGGGCGAGCGCCTGCGAATACTGCAGCATAATATAGCGCTGATGAAGAAGTGGGCTGCCGAAGGCAAGTAGTAACGATTGCATCAACAAAAGTCGTATCGGCTAAGCAGACGTGAAGGCGTGCACCGCATAGGGCGAGCACAATATGGCCGGGAACTGTCGAGCGGAATTGATCAAGGACGGCAGGGCAGAATCGAGTAACACGAACCCTCTACCCCGATTACAGCAGCAGAAGATGAAGTAGATAGAGTTGAAATGAAAAAGACGAACAAAGCAAACGCCGTAGAAGCTCAACTCCCGAAGCAACCGGGCGTGTTGCTGTGGCGGAGGCTGGGGATAATTGCATTCATCTGCGCGGCCGTCGCTGGAGCGATTTACGCATTCAAGGTCGGCACGGAGCGGACATCCGATGGTCGGGCGAACAGCCACGCTGCCGATCACCGCGGCAGTCATGCAGATCATCACGCGGCTACCAACCCGATGACACGGGAAGCCGCGTCCGCTGCTGCTGCGAAGATCAATAACACCCCACCACCCGGCTCCGCACCCGAAGGGATGGTCTGGGTTCCGGGAGGCACTTTCTGGATGGGCTGTGAGAATTGCGAGATGCCCGACGCGCTGCCCGTGCACCTGGTCGAGGTAGACGGATTCTGGATGGACAAGACGCCGATCACAAACAGGGAGTTCGAACAATTCGTCAAAGCCACTGCTTACGTGACCATCGCCGAGCGCACACCGGACCCGAAGGACTATCCCGGCGTGCCGCCCGAAAACCTCGTGGCTGGCTCACCCGTCTTCACGCCGCCGCCGCAGGATGTGCCGCTCGACAATTACTTTCAGTGGTGGCGCTACGTGCCCGGCGCGAACTGGAAGCACCCGGAAGGGCCGGGCAGCACGACAAAGGGCCGCGAAGATCATCCGGTTGTGCACATCGCGTGGGAGGATGCCGTGGCTTATGCAAAGTGGGCCGGGAAGCGTCTGCCGACTGAGGCCGAGTATGAGTTTGCG
>JACCTF010000626.1 GCA_013812565.1 Pyrinomonadaceae bacterium
CCCCAAACCAATAGTCATAAAGTTCGGCGGCACATCCGTCGAAGACGAATCGGCGTTCGCGCGTGTCGCGCAAATCGTCGGCGAGCGAAAGTTAACTGCTCCCGTGGTTGTCGTGACATCGGCGATGAGCCGCATGACGGACGCGCTGCTAGCAAGCTTTCGCACGGCCACCGATGGGCGCGCTGCTGCGGCGTTTCATCTGCTTGACGAACATTATGAACGCCACTCGAACGTCGCTCTCTCTCTGTTGGCTGCAGATGCTGCCGACGTTTTCATAGCTGCGCTTGAAGTCGCGCGGGATGAAGTAATAGAACTACTGCGCAACGCGGCCACGCGGCCTGTGATGCAACCGCTCTTGCAGGATGTTGTTGTCTCGCACGGCGAACGACTTGCCGCCACCTTGCTTACGGCTGTGCTCAACGAGCAGGGGTTGCCGGCGCAGTACACGGATGCACGGCGTTTCATTGTCACGGATGACGAGCATGCTCAAGCCGCGCCGCTACTCTCCGCGACCGAGCGGCAGACACGCCGTGAGCTTGGATCCCTGCTCGGCGCGGGGAAGATTCCGGTGCTCGGCGGATTCATCGGCGCATCGCTCAGCGGCGCGACCACAACGCTCGGCCGCGGCGGGTCGGATTACACGGCGACACTCGTCGGCGCGGCTGTTCATGCGCGCGAGATCGAAATTTGGACAGACGTTTCAGGCGCGATGACAACCGATCCGCGCCTTGTCCCGGCGGCTAGAACCATACCCCACTTGTCCTATGAAGAAGCGGCCACGCTCGCTTACTTTGGCGGAAAGGTGCTTCACCCGAAAACAGTGCAGCCCATCGTCGCGCAGGGTATACCGCTGCGCATCCTCAACTCTCGCGCGCCGGAAGATTTGGGCACTATCGTTAATGGAGAAACGGAGCAAGGCCAGCCGTCTGTCAAAGCGATCACGCATAAAACAAACATCACTACGGTGCAGATCAAATCAGCGCACGCGGCCACGTCAAGCGAGTTCCTCTGCGGTCTCTTTGAAACATTCAAGCGTTACCACGCTGTCGTTGATTTAGCTGAGATTGCAGAGGCAAGTGTGGCGTTGGCGATAGACGATACAGGTGGCAAGCTTCCCTTAATCGTTCGCGAGTTGGAGCCTTTTGGCTCGGTTCGCGTCAAGGAGCATTGCGCCATCGTCTGCGTCATCGGCGAAGGTGTGAGCCGCTCGCCTGGTATCGCCGCGCGCATCTTCAGCGCGCTCGATGATGTTCAAATTACGCTTGCCGCGCAGGGTGCATCCGGCAGCAGTTTAGCCTTCGTTGTTGATACTGAGCAGGCGCGTGAAGTGGTCGTGCGACTTCACGGCGTCTTCTTCGAGCATCATGTAGAAGATGCTGAACCAACTGCGGCAATGGCTGCCGTGTGAAAAGCGGCGATACTAAATTCGTGATGTGAGTTGCAGTTTTTTACATTGTTTCGGCGGACATGCGCTTTACAGAGTGGCTGCGGGACAGTTCACAAACACTGTATGCACAGCAAAAGAAACGGAGGCACTTAAGTGAAGAATAAATATCGCGTCGGCATCCTCGGTGCGACAGGCACAGTGGGGCAGCGTTTCATCCAACTGCTGGAGAATCATCCGCAGTTTGAGATAACAGCGCTGGCGGCATCGGATCGTTCGCAAGGTAAGACTTACAGAGAAGCTTGTCAGTGGCGGCTTTCAAGCGACATGCCATCATCGGTCTCATCGCTCATTGTTGAAGCCCCGCATCCGCCACTCGACTGTGACGTGGTGTTTTCCAGCCTACCGGGCAATCTCGCTCCCGAAACGGAAGCTGAGTTCGCTCGCGCGGGCTACGCGGTCATCAGTAACTCATCCGCTTACCGCATGGACGCGGATGTGCCCCTCTTGATTCCCGAAGTCAACCACGAGCATCTCAAGTTGCTTGATGTGCAACGCGCGAAGCGCCGCTTCGGTGATGGTGGCAGAGGTTTCATCGTTACCAACCCGAACTGTTCGACGATCATGATCGCGCTCGCGCTTGCGCCGCTCCACGCCCGCTTCGGCATCAAGGCGGCTGTGGTAACGACGCTGCAAGCGTTGTCAGGTGCGGGCTATCCGGGAGTGGCTTCGCTCGATGTGGCAGACAACGTTGTACCGTTTATCGAAAGCGAAGAAGAGAAGATCGAACGCGAGACTCTAAAGATACTCGGTCGCATAAGCGACGACGGAGTGAAGGAAGCACCCTTTGCCGTGAGCGCGCAGTGTCACCG
>JACCTF010000645.1 GCA_013812565.1 Pyrinomonadaceae bacterium
GAGCGGCGCTAACCCGACCATCAGCGTCACACCGATCCCGGCCCACGCCGCGCGCCAACCGCTGCTCAACACCGCCGCGCCAACTATGGGAAAGGCCACCATAAACCCGATGCTCAAGATCACCGTATAAATGCCCATCGCCAAACTCAGCCGACGCACAAACCACTGACCGACAATCGTAATACTCACAATCGAGAGCGCGCTCTGCCCTAGTCCGCGCGTCAAAGTAATCAGCAAACAAAGCCAGAGGATTTCGGTGGTGCTGCTCATCAGTAATACAACCGCGCCGAGCGCGAAGGAAACGCAGGTCAGCACGGCGCGGCTGCCGAACTGATCCAGCAGGCGGCCGATGCCAAAGCAGAAGAGAGCGCCGAACAGCGTGGCCCACAGATTGATCTGCGCCCACAGCACGCGATCAATTTGCAGCTCTTTGAGCAGCGGCTCGGTAATCAAGCCTAGCCCCTGCGTGCGCCCCGGCAGTGTACCGACCATCGCCAATGCGGCGACAGACAAGTTCACCCAACCGTAATAGACGGGCAAGCGAGCCAGGCCGGTCGGAATCTTCAGCGGTTCAGCAGTCGTGGCAGTCATAAACCCAATCCTTCAGCAGCGTCATGATTTTTGCAGCCGTGTGTGAGGTATTTCACCTCGCCGCGCTTGTCTCCAAAGCAGCAGGATTAGTGCAGAACAAAGCCCAAGTCCGAGCCAGCGGATGAGTCCCGTTTCAAAGACTACGGTGCCATTGAAGATGATGAAGATGAAGAATGCGTGCCAAGCGATCACCAAATATCGAGGACGCTGCCGGCGGCTTTCTCGGCCGAACCACCACCAAACGACGTCTGTCACCCAAGCGATTGTAAAAGCATAGCCGACAAACACCCCGCCGCCCCAGTCGAGGCCAAACACCTCGGCGGTTTGCCGAGCGGTTTCGCGGTAAGCTGCCCGGTGGCTCCAGTGATAATAGTAGTTGAAAGCGCAGAAAACGTGAGCGACGAACGCCGCGCATCCGATTGTCCATGCCCACCGCGCCCGGCGCTGCCACTGCGCCCGCTGTCCGGCGAGCAAACCCGCGGTTGCCGCGAGCGCGTAACCGGCGAGCGCCATCCAGATTGTTACCCGCGTTAGGAATTCGCCCGTACTCATCAATCGTGGTCGATCAGCTTGGCTAAACAAGCTCGCTTTTTGTGGTTCGTTTGAGACAGTAAGATGTCGGCCCGCGTTCTTCACGAATGGATCAGTGCGAGATCCACTTCGTCATCAAATAACGATCATGATCCTTAAAGCCGAACTTTCTGTAGACGGCTTGGGCATTCGTGTTGGCCCGCTCCACCTCAAGCCGCAGCGCCTCTATTCCAAGCGCGCGGCAGACATGTTCGACAAATGCTAATGCTCGCTTCCCAGCTCCCTGCTCCCGATAGCCTGGCCTTATGTAGAGTTCGTCAACAATGGCATTGCGACCGCGAAACTCCAAGCTGAAGCCAAACGTCAGCACAACGTAGCCGATTGGCTGTTCCCCGTACTGAATCAGCCACACTCGTCCAAGCGAGGCATCGCCCAAGAGTTTGCCCAAGGCTTCGCGTGCAATCTGCTCATCAAAGGCGAGATGCTCAAATTCATAGAATTGCTCCATTAACTCGACCAGCAGATTGACGTCGGCTTGTTCAGCGAGCTTGAAAGTCGTCTCCATCGCACTTCATTTTGCCTCAGTCAAATTGATAAAGCGGCCGTTCAGGTTGACTGCCCGGATTGGTTCAACCGCCGGGCCGGTTCACGACAAACTCGAAAACCTTTTGAATTTCATCGATTTACGGCAGAGCGCGTGAACGGAACGGGGCTTGCCGAATGGGACGGCGGCGCATGCTCTATTGAGCGAATAAACGCCAACCAACCTTAACCAATACTCGATAGAGGATAACGCAATGAAACGAACTTCCTACCTTACCCGACTGACATCCTGGCTAATGATGCTTGCTATATGCGCAGGCATTATGGTCAGCGACAAAGCCAGAGCGCAATCTATAGTAAACCCAAAAAACAAAGCCGATAACTCAAAGCATCGCAAAGAAGGCGACAGAGTGTCTTCGGACTTGCGCAAGCGGTCGCGCGGCCCGCGTGCCAAACAAGATCTTGTCCAGGTGATTCTGCAAATCGATGGACAAATGAGCGCCGCAGTTGCACAAATTCTCAAGCGCAACGGCGTACGCGTAAAAGGCCACTTCCAGAACTTCAATGCACGCGCGGTCGAACTGCCCGCGAGTGTTGTCGAAGAGTTAGCCACTTTTGATGAAGTAAGTTATATCTCTCCGGACAGAGAGCTTAAATGGCTCGGTCACGTCACAACGACGACCGGCGCACAGGAAGTGCGTAATATATTTGGTGGCGATAGTGATGACCCGAAGCTAGACGGCAGTGGCATTGGCATCGCCGTGCTTGATTCCAGCATTTCCAAGTCTCACAAATCGTTCGAGAACAGGGACGGCAAGACCCGCATTGTGGTGAGTCGAAACTTCGCCGGCCCCGGGCTGCTATCGGCTGACCCATACGGTCACGGCACACACGTCGCGTCACTTGCTGCCGGTAGTGATCGGATCGCAAGCGGCGCTTACACCGGTATTGCACCGAATGCCAACCTGATCAACCTCCGCGTCCTCAACGCCCAAGGTACAGGCTCGGTTTCCAACCTACTGGCGTCGCTTGATTGGATCATAACCAACCGCACGACATATAACATCCGCGTCGTTAACA
>JACCTF010000652.1 GCA_013812565.1 Pyrinomonadaceae bacterium
GTCTGTGCCTTTCCAGTTTCCTTGCTTTATATTCCAGGCCATCACCGCGTCGCGGCCTGTGGTTACAACCTCGCCGTTAAAGTGGCATGCTCCGGCAAAAACGCTTGCTGTACGAGCCTCAACATAATCGCCCGTGAGCGCCACATTAGCTTGCGAACCGACAGTAATAACCACAGAGATCACGGCCAGCAATAATCCCATCAATAAAAATCTTTTCATTACGCCTCCTAATCTTAAATGCTTTGAATAATACGCCCGGCGACTTACCCAACGTCGGCGAGCGCAGATTGATAACAAGAACGACCGGGCACGCACCGGCTCGGATCAACCGTGCCGCCATCAGGCCCGATCACCTGCTGAGTTTCATAACACCAACAGTATCCGCTCGCATCTATGTACTGATCAGCCTCGGTCGGCAGCACATCAAGCATGAAGTAGTTTTTCGAGCGCAGTTCGCTGCAAAACGGGCTTAGCATAACCTCGCTCGCTTCTTCCACGACCGCGTCGTGAATAGATGTTTCCACTTGCGAGTTCTCGGTTGTCATATCTTTCACGCCGTTAAAACTTTCAAGCTGTTGCTACGTTCCCGACTTTTGCCAGCGCACGTCGCACTAGCGTCTGGGTAAGCGGAACTTTGTAAGCATTCTTCTCAAGCGGTTGAGCGCCGCGAAGCGCGAGTTTCGCCGCTTCAGCGAGAATGTTTGCGTCCAACTTCTTGCCTGTCAGAAATGCTTCCGCTTCCGGCGCACGCCACGGAACCGGTGCGACCCCGCCCAATACTATACGTGCTTGTTTGACAACACCGTCTGTTCCTACTTCCACCGCTGCCGCAACCGCCGACAGCGCGAAGTCGAGCGACGAACGTTCCTTGAATTTCAAATAAGTTGAACGCGCGGCCATCCGGCTTGACGGCACTTGGATCTCTGTGATGACCTCGCCGTTTTGGAGCACGTTTTCGCGCCGCAGGTTGCCTTCGCTCGGCAAAGTAAAAAACTTTTCAAGCGCAATCTGGCGATTACCGCTTGGCCCGGTGACAGCAACGCTCGCGTTTAAAGCGAGCAAAATCGGCGCAAGGTCCGAAGGATGTACGATGAAGGATGGCCCGCCGCCGAGAATGGCGTTGTATTTGTTCTCGCCCGTCGCGGCGTAACACTGCGAGCCGCCTTTCTTCAAACAGATGACATCTTCTAAACGGTAGTACCAGCAACGCGGTCGCTGGCAAAGATTACCGCCAATGGTGCCGAGGTTGCGAATCTGCGGCGTCGCGACCGAGAGCGCAGCCTCTGCGAGTCCCGGAAAACTTCGACGAACTTCTTCGTTCTCCTCGATCTGTGTGAGCGTTGCCAGTGCGCCGATCTTTAGACCGCGTTTGGCATTGCCCTCGATCCGATCAAGGCCGCGAATGCCTTTGAGATTGACGATGCGCGTTGGCCGCGTGATGTAATGTTTGTTGGTTGTGAGAAGGTCTTGACCGCCCGCCATCGGGCGCGGCGCTTCGTCGGGATCTGCGCCCTGTGCGGCGGTTTGCAGAAGCTTGACGGCTTCAGTGATATTCGTTGGGTTGCTCCACTCAAATGCTTTCATGCCGTTCGCGCCTCCGTATAAAGACCCATTAAGATTTTATCCGGCGTGATGGGGAGTTCCCGCACACGCACGCCGCACGCATTGTGAACCGCGTTGACTACTGCGCCGAGCGACGGAATAATCGCCGACTCCCCGACGCCGATCACCGCCGGACGCGTATCTCCATCATCGATGAGCGCGATCATCTCCGGCATCTCAAGCGTGCCCGGCATTTTGTAATCGCCGAAGCCCGGATTAAGCATCACGCCTAATTGGTTGTCGGTGACGCGCCCTTCCCACAAAGCCATACCGAGCGATTGAATCATGCCGCCGTTGATCTGGCTTTCAAGCGCGAGCCGGTTGAGCGGTAGTCCCACGTCCTGCACCTGAACCATTTTGATCGGCTGCACAAATCCGGTCTCAACGTCCACTTCAACCTCGGCGAAGCAGGCACCATGCACGCCGGTCGCTTGCAAGTTCGGTCTCCACTGGCCGCGCGCTGCAAGCCCGGCTGACGGAAGCGCCACACACGCTTGCTTCCAAGTTAAAGATTTGCCCCCGCCCGCGACCTTGCCGTTAGCAAAAGTGACATCGGCCGCTTTTACACCGAGCAGCGGCGCGACTCTCTCCGCCATCATGTTGCGCGCATTGTACGCTGCATCCTTCACCGACGGAGCGAGCGAGGCCGCGGTGGTCGAACCGCCCGAAGCGTTCGCCTTGCCAAGACGAGAATCGCCGATTCTCTCGACAATATCCTTCACCTGAAGGCCGAATTCTTCGGCGACAATTGCCCGCGTGTAGGTACGCGTTCCGGTTCCTAAATCCTGTGAGCCGACGGCAACCGTCACCGCGCCGTCACGGGCGATGGTGACATCTACAACGCACTCTTTATTGCCGCCGCCTCCCCATGTTCCAACTGCGCAACCCATGCCGCGCTTGCGTGGGCCGGAACCCGCGCCCGGCGTGCGATTGCGCCGCTCCCACCCGATCTCTTTCGCCGCGCGATTCAGTTGTCGGTGATACACCTCGTCCTTCAAGTTCTTGATGCGAAACTCCAGCGGGTCCATCCCGATCTTGTAAGCCAGTTCATCAATTATCGATTCGATAGCGAATGAGGCTTGCGGATGGCCCGGCGCACGCATCGCCCGCGAAGCGTCTTCATTTGTTTTGACTGCGACAATCTCGTTGTAGGCGTTCGCTATCTTGCCGGCGTAGGGACTGTATGGTTGACCGGCTTGCGACCCACGACCTAAACCGCCGAGCGCACGTTGCGCCGCATGGAAAGCAATAATAGTTCCATCTTTTTTGGCGCCGATCTTCAGCGTTTGCCACGAGCCGGAACGGTTGCCCGCCATCAGAAACTCGTCCTCGCGAGTCAGCATCATCTTCACCGGAGCTTTGACTTGCTTGGCGAGCATGCATGCCAGCTTGCCTTCAACGCCGATGCCGAACTTTGATCCAAAGCCGCCGCCCATGTGTTCGACGATGGCCGTTACCTTGCTTTGCGCCAGCCCCAATTCTTTCGCTGACTCATCGGGAATGGTGAAGGTTCCCTGAGTCGAAGCGTAGATCGTCGCGCTGTCACCGCCGCGATAATCGACGACGATGCCGTGCGTCTCAAGCGACGAATGATGAATGATCGGCGTGCGGTAGTCAGCTTCAACCACCGCATCGCACTCGGCAAAAGCGGCTGTCGTCTTAGCTTGATCCCCGCGTTTGCTTCTCGGCTCGATGTTACCTTCAGCGAGGACTTTGGGCGCATCGGGCTTGACCGCTTCTTCCGCTTTAACAACGTGCGGCAGTTTTTCGTACTCGACTCGGATGGCGCGAATCGCATCCTTTGCGATCTCCGGCGTGGTTGCCGCCACGGCTGCCACCGGCTCGCCTTCAAAGCGCACAACCTTGCCGGGTTCTCGCTCCGGCTTAATGTCCTTGCCGCCCACCTCGGTCGGGTTCTTCTTGTCGGCTTCCTCGCTCGCCTTCTTCGCGCCTTCCACGACCTTCTCGCCCGGAACGATCACGATAGCGCGGACGCCTGGAATCTTCTCGGCTGCTGATATGTCAAGACGAGTGACGCGGGCATGAGCGTGCGGCGAACGAAGGATGCGCCCGTAGAGCATTCCCGGCAAACGCTTGTCATAGGAATATTCGGCAATGCCGCAAGCCTTCAGCGGAGCATCTACGCGGGTTATATGTTTATTTAGAATTGCGTGCTTGTCATTCGGTCCCCATTCAGGACCGGCCACGTCGTCAACTTCGATCTCGACCTCTTGCTCAACGCCGTTGACAGCGCGTGTGACTTTGATCTTCTTTTTCTTAACGGGTTCCTGCATATTGTTAAGCCTCACTTTCCGCCGCTTCTCGGTGATTCATCAACTCGGCGCGGGCGCCATTACGCCCAGTGCCTTTAGCCGCCGCGAGCGCCGCCTCGAACACTTTCGGGTACGTGCCGCAACGACAGAAGTTACCTTTGCAAGCTTCGCGCACCTCATCAAGCGACGGGTTCGGATTCTTCTTCAGGTAAGCCGAGATGGTGGTGACAAAACCCGGCGTGCAAAAACCGCACATCAACGCATCCTTTTCAACAAAGGCCGCTTGCACCGCATTCATTTTGTCGGGCGTGCCTAAACCTTCTACAGTCGTCACCGGTTTGTTCATTGCATCGACAGCCAGCACCAAACAAGAGTAGACCGGCTTGCCGTCGAGCAGCACCGTGCAAGCGCCACACGTGCCTTGATCACACACGAGCTTTGGCCCGGTAACCGGCGGCTCCACGTGGTTGCGCATCGCGTTCAATAGCGTGGTGCGCGGCTCGACCATGGCTTTGCGTTTTTGATTGTTAATTTGAAGTGTGACTTCGGTGGTCGCTGCTGAAAGAGTTTGCGGGGGCTCAGCGGCTACGGCTTGTTCATGCGGGCGAAGCAGCAGTTGATCGGCGACGGCTGCGCCTGCTCCGGCAATGCCGACTCCTTTGAGGAACTGCCTGCGACCCGGACTTGGAGGCGCAATGTCTCTGGCTACCTTATCGTCGTGTTCATCTGCCATCGGCTTTCTCCTGTGGAATGTCGCTCATATCTAACCGGCAAACGCACAAATAGATTGACTTGAAAGGCGAACGAAGATTGTAAAGGCTTCGTTCGAGCCTTCTACAACTTCGCTCTTGTAGAGAGTGTGCATAACAAGTTTTGTGTGTTGAAGCTTTGGCGACAGAAATAACTGAGCGCGAATTATAGTTCGTAAGGCTTATATAAACAAGCGGCTTCTCGATTTGTGGTTCGCATGAACAGAGAAGTACATCACGAGAAACAGAGAGCTCTTCGAAAATTCACATTTCGGTTGGTTCAGATGATTGGTTCTTCCAAGTTTCCCCGCGTTAATTGGTGAGAACGAGATTGGCAAAGGATCAAGCACTATGACGAACCGCACGGCGCGGCGCATTGAAAAGATCAAACGAACTTTGCGAGAGCGCAAAAGACTTCAAAAATCACAGGCGAGGAGAACCGTATGTTTACAACCGAGCAAGCCGCCAAGATTGTAGCAACAGGCGAAGGCACACACTTAACCGTATTGGGCGACAAGATAACCATCAAACTCACGGGCGACGACACCAACGGTGCGTTCATGATGTTCGAGAACACGAACCCGCCCGAACACGGCATCCCGATGCACGTGCACCGCAACGAAGACGAAACTTTTTACATCCTGGAAGGTGAGGTGGTCCTTTAGCGTTTGCAGCACAAGGTCGGACTGCTCAGACGGAAGCCGTGTGGCGAAGTTAGTCGTCTTTTCGGCTTGCACCTGTC
>JACCTF010000654.1 GCA_013812565.1 Pyrinomonadaceae bacterium
GCGCGTAACCGACGCGCCAGCCGGTCATCGCGTAAGTCTTGGAGAACGATCCGGCGATGCACAGCCGCGCACGCAGTTCCGGTGCGAAACTGGCGGCGCTGAAAACTTCCGCGGGCGGATAGACAAACTGAAGATAACATTCGTCGGAGATTGCATAGATGCCGCGCTCGGCGACCGTCTCCATGATGCGCTCAAACTCGCGGCGCGGGATGACACGGCCCGAAGGATTCGAGGGTGAGTTGAGAACGAGCAACTTCGTGCGCGGCGTAACGGCTTGCTCCACCTGTTCGGCGGTCAGCAAAAAGTCTGTCTCCTCGGTTTCAATATAGGTCGGAGTCGCCCCGGCGAAGGCGACGATTTCGGGGAAGGTGACCCAGTAGGGTTTAGGAAGCAAGACTTCATCGCCCGGTCCAACAAGCGTGACAATCGCATTGAAGATGGCTTGCTTGCCCCCGGCCGTCGCCATCACTTCAGATTTTTTGTACTCACCACTAAACTCACGTTGGTAATAGTCGATGATGGCTTGCTGAAGAGCGCTTGTTCCGCCGACCGGCGTGTACTTGGTTTTTCCAACACGCATCGCTTCAGCCGCCGCACGCTTAATGTGATCCGGCGTATCGAAGTCTGGTTCGCCCGCGCCGAAGTCAACAACATCAAACCCGGCTTGGCGCATCGCTTCGGCAGCCTGCATTGCAGCCATCGTCGAAGAAGCCTGCATCTTGGCAACATTGTTCGAGACCGGAAAAGTTTGGGTGGCTAGTTTGGTCATATATTTATTAAACGCGGAACGATGAACGCGGAACGATGAATAAGAAGTCAGATGTCTTACTTCATCGTTCCGCGTTCATCGTTCATCCTTTCTCTCTTCTGAGTTTCTGTTTCATGCGAACTTCAATCGAGGCAGGCACCAGACCATCGATAGTGCCGCCGAGTTGGTAAACTTCTTTGACCAGGCGCGAACTAACGTATGAGTAAGCTTCGGCGGGCATCATAAAAACTGTTTCAATGCGCGGTTCCTGCCGACGGTTCATGAGCGCCATTTGCAACTCGTATTCATAATCGGAAATCGCCCTGATGCCGCGAAGGATCGCGTGGGCATCACGCGCGACGGCATAGTGCATCAAGAGACCTTGGAAATTATCGACCAGCAGACGACACGAACCAATGTTGATTTGCGCTATTGCTTCAGTGATCATCTCGCGCCGTTCCTCAATCGAGAAGAGCGGCGTCTTCTCAAGATTGGTAGAGATGGCAACGATCATTTCATCGAACAGCTTGCAGCCGCGTTGAATAATGTCCAGATGACCGTTGGTCACAGGATCGAATGAACCCGGATAGATGGCGCGTCGCAAAGTGTGAAATAACACAATCACTGATCCTTGAGTTCACAAAGCGCCAGCGAAATTAACACAGCCGTGCGCGACAAACAATCCGTGGGTTTTAGATTTGCGATTGCCGATTTGCGATTGAAGAAACATTATGACCACCGTGCTTTATGTTTCTAAATCGCAAATTGCAAATCTAAAATCGCAAATTCCTTGGCTTTCTTGACATACTTGAGGGCTGATGGTTCAATACGGCGCTGTACAACCGTGGTGATTTACAGCAACTTGCGGCCACGCAAAATAAACAGCTAAACAGCTCGGCGCGTCTTTACAGCAGACCGAACCGAAAAAGGTTTCCTCGAAAAGGCCCTGCGTTGTTTTAGCGCAGGGCCTTAATTATGTAGAGCCTGGTGAGGAGCTTCGAGTCGGGAAAGGATCAATCACAAGATGAGCAATTTTCTTGATGCACTGCGCGAGCGCATCGTCGTCTTTGACGGCGCAATGGGAACAAATCTGCAAACGCAGGACTTAACAGTAGATGATTACGGCGGGCCGCAGTTCGAAGGCTGTCCAGAGTATCTGCTCGTAAGCCGCCCGTCGGCTATCGAACAAGTTCACACACAGTTCTTCGATGTCGGTTGCGACGTCGTGGAGACCAATTCCTTCGGCGGCTTGTCAATTGTGCTCGGCGAATACGGCATCGCGCACATGGCTTATGAACTGAATTTCAAAGCCGCACAGTTAGCAAAGCGCATCGCCTCCGACTACTCGACTAAGAACAAACCACGCTGGGTCGCAGGCTCGATGGGGCCGGGAACGAAACTGCCGACGCTCGGACACATCACCTTTGGCGAACTCAAAGCTGCGTACACGGATCAGGTGCGCGGCCTCGTGGACGGCGGCGCGGACATGCTGATTGTCGAAACCTGTCAGGATTTGTTGCAGACAAAAGCGGCGCTCGCCGCGATTTTCCAACACTTCGAAGAAACGAAACGGCGCATCCCCGTCATCGCGCAAGTGACCATTGAAGTCTTCGGCACGATGCTCAATGGAACCGAGATCAGCGCCGCACTGACTGCGCTCGAACCTTTTCCGATTGACATCATCGGGATGAACTGCGGCACCGGCCCCAAGCACATGAGCGAAAGCATTCGCTACCTCTGCGAGAATGCGCCGCTTCCCGTCTCGGTGCTCCCAAACGCGGGCCTGCCGCAAGTTAAAGACGGCGCACAACACTATGATGAAACACCCCAATCTTTCACGGATCAGATCATCCACTTCGCACGCGATTTCGGCGTCAACGTCGTCGGCGGTTGTTGCGGCACAACGCCCGCGCACTTGAAGTTAGTCGTCGAAGCGATGCAGCAGGTAACGCCGAAGCAGCGCGACGTCCGACTGGTTCCGGCGGCATCCTCGATCTACTCACAACAACCTTATGTACAGCAGAACTCTTTCTTAATCGTCGGCGAGCGCGTTAACGCTTCGGGGTCGAAGAAGATGCGCGATCTGTTGGGCGCTGAGGATTGGGACGGACTGATTTCACTCGCCCGCGAACAGGAGCGCGAGGGCGCGCACATACTCGATGTCAACGTGGACTACGTCGGTCGCGACGGCGTACGCGATATGCACGAACTCGCTTCGCGGCTCGTTACTAACATCCGTATTCCGCTGATGCTCGATTCAACCGAGTGGGAGAAGATGGAAGCCGGACTGCAACACGCGGGCGGCAAATGCATCTTGAACTCGACGAACTATGAAGATGGCGACCCGCGCTTCAAGAAAGTGTTTGAACTGGCGAAGACTTACGGCGCGGCCGTTGTCGTCGGAACGATTGACGAAGAAGGGATGGCGCGCACCGCCGAAGGAAAGCTTCAGATAGCTCGCCGCGCCCATGAGCAGGCGACCGGCGAACTCGGCTTTCCGGCGCACGACATCTTTTTCGATCCGCTCGCTTTGCCGATCTCGACCGGCATCGAAGAAGACCGCCGCAACGCGCTTGCAACCATCGAAGGAATTCGCCAAATCAAACGCGAACTCCCCGAATGCTTCACCATCCTGGGCGTCTCGAACGTCTCGTTCGGTTTGAACCCGGCGTCGCGCGTCGTGCTAAACTCGGTGTTTCTGCATGAAGCGGTTGAAGCAGGACTTGATGCGGCCATCGTCAATGCCAGCAAAATTCTGCCCTTAAACCGCATCGGCGAGCGTGAGCGCGAAGTCGCACGACAGTTGATCTACGACGAGCGAAAGTTTGAAGGTGACATCTGCACCTACGATCCGCTCGGCGAGTTTACAAAGCTCTTTGAAGGCGTCACAACCAAGAAGGCGCAAGTGGATGAAAGTAATTTGTCGGTGGAAGAACTCCTCAAGAAGCACATCATCGACGGCGAAAAGATCAAGCTCGAAGAACGCCTTAATCTGGCGCTGAAAAAGTATCCTGCGCTCGACATCATCAATGACATTCTGCTTGACGGCATGAAGACGGTCGGCGATCTCTTCGGCAGCGGACAGATGCAATTGCCCTTTGTGCTTCAGTCAGCCGAAGTGATGAAAACAGCGGTGCGTTTTCTCGAACCTTTTATGGAGAAGAAGGATACTGCGACCGCGAAGGGCACAATGGTGCTTGCCACCGTCAAAGGCGATGTCCACGACATCGGCAAGAATTTGGTTGACATCATCTTGACGAACAACGGCTACCGCGTGATCAACCTCGGCATCAAGCAGCCGGTCGATAACATCATCAACGCCTACGAGGAGCACAAGGCCGACGCCATCGGCATGAGCGGGCTGCTCGTAAAATCGACTTTGATTATGAGGGAGAACCTCGAAATCCTGAACGAGCGCGGCATCACCGTGCCCGTCGTGCTTGGTGGCGCCGCATTGACGCGCCGCTATGTGGACGACGACCTAAGCGCCGTCTACCGAGGTCAACTCACTTACGCGAAGGATGCGTTTGATGGCTTGTACGCGATGGATGCGTTGACCGGCAGCGGCAATGGCAACAATCCTGAAGAAAAACCTACTGATTCAGCAACAACAGCGGAGAAGGACAGCATCGAGAACGATGCAGAGGAATTGGTCGGTGAGGATGCCAAGCTCGGAATCAGCAACTTGAAGAAGCCGCGCGGCGTGACAGCCATCAAAGGCGACACAACGCACACCCTTCGTTCCGACGTTCGCAGAGACGCGTCCGTTCCACGCGCGCCCTTTTATGGAGCGCGCGTCGTTGAAGACATCCCGCTCGATGACGTGTTCGCATTGGTCAACGAAACAGCTTTGTTCAAAGGACAGTGGCAGTTCAAGCAGGGACGACGCCCGGCGGAGGAATACCGCGCGCTCGTTAAAGACACGGTGCGTCCCATCTATGACGAACTAAAGGAACGCGCGAAACGCGAAGGGCTGATCACGCCACGCGTTGTGTATGGCTACTTCCCTTGTCAGTCTTCAGGCAACGACCTCGTTATCTATGAAGATGATGAGCGCACCGAGCGCATGCGGTTTACTTTCCCGCGTCAACCCGAACTCAAACGTTTGTGCATCGCCGATTACTTCGCTTCGCAAGAATCAGGGCGGATGGATGTCATCGCGTTTCATCTGGTGACGGTTGGGCGGCGGGCCAGCACTTACGCGCAAGAGTTGTTTCAAAAAGACAACTACACCGAGTACCTTTACTTTCACGGTTTGAGTGTGGAGAGCGCGGAAGCCCTCGCTGAGCTTTGGCACAAGCGCATCCGCGAAGAACTCGGCATCGCCGGGCGGGACGCGAAAGAAATTCAGAAACTTTTTCATCAGGGCTATCAAGGATCACGCTTTAGCTTTGGCTATCCGGCGTGTCCGAACCTTGAAGATCAAACCAAGCTGTTTGAGTTGATTGATCCATCGCGTATTGACGTAGAGTTGAGCGAAGAATTTCAGCTCGAACCCGAGCAATCTACTTCGGCGATCATCGTGCATCATGAAGAAGCGAAGTATTTTTCGATTGAATGAAGATTAGTAGGCAGATATACAGGAGTGAAACCATGAACCGCCTATTTGCCGGTCTATTCATTGTGCTTACCGCCTGCACCATACAAGGTCAAACGACGCAGACGACCGAACCTGAAGCTAAATGTACTCTGACCAAAGCTCCTGAACTGCGCGGCTTCCGCTTGGGTATGAGCTTCAGCGAATTAAAAGCTCGCTTCCCGGAGCTAAGGGCTTCTGCACCAGATGAGTTCGGTTACATATCACAAGCTTCCCTTGAAGTGGGCAGTTTGACCGGCGCAAGTAAGACGCTGTTGGACGGAGTATATAGCGTAAGGTTCAATTTCTTAGACGAGCGGTTAACA
>JACCTF010000656.1 GCA_013812565.1 Pyrinomonadaceae bacterium
AGTTAACCGAGTGGAATGTGGCACTCCAGATCGAACGCTATTACACGAAGAATAAGATCATGGAGATGTACGTCAACCACATGTTCCTTGGCGCAGGCGCATACGGTTTTGAAGCCGCCGCAGAAACTTTCTTCGGCAAAAAAGTAAAGGACTTGACGCTTGACGAAGCCGCGTTGCTCGCGGCAATTCCGAAAGCGCCCAGTCAGTATTCGCCCACCGTTAATCCGCAAGCGGCGAAAGAACGCCGCAATCTGGTGCTCGACTTAATGGCAAAGCATGGCTTTGTGTCGCAGGCAGAGTCTGACCGCGCGAAAGCTCGACCGATTCGCCTGGCTGATACGCAGCACAACCAGCCGCGCTCGTCTCCATTTGATTATCCGGTCGAAGAGATCAGGCAACATCTCGAGGATGAATACACCACACGCGTTGCGCAGAGCGGTTTGAAAGTTTACTCAACCATCAATGTTGCGGCACAGAAGGAAGCCTACGAAGCGGTGCGCACCGGGCTTCGCTCCTATGACCGTTCACACGGCGGCTGGCGATCTGATTACATCAACATCGCGGCAACAGCGAATAACAACGGTAACGGCACACCGGCGACCCCAACACCGCAGCAATTAGCAAACTATAAACAGCCGGATTGGTACGGCAACAACTACGAGCCGAACACATACATTAAGGGGTTGATCACCAATATCGATCAGAAGAAGAACGAAGCGACGGTTCGTTTCGGCAGCTTCACTGCTACCGTTACCGCAAAGGACATGGGACGTTCGGGGCGGCAGCCGCGGACGGAGTTCAAGGTCGGCGACCTGACAGAGTTTCAAGTCAAAGAAGTCAACGAGGGCGCACGCACTCTTCGCGTTGAACTCTCGCAAGTACCCGCCGTGCAGGGAGCGCTTGTTACCTTGAACGCAAAGAACGGTGAGGTCATTGCGATGGTCGGCGGCTATGATTCTTACATCAACAAATTCAACAATGCGACGCAGGCTTACCGTCAAACCGGCTCGTGCTTCAAACCTTTCATCTACACGGCGGCCGTCGAATGGGGCTTGACGCCGGATTCAATCGTCAGCGGCGCACCCATCAGGCGCGGCGATTGGCAGCCGCACAACTATGACGGCTCCCTCAGCAGCGGCGATGTGCCGTTGAAAACAGCGCTCGCCAAATCGCTCAACATCCAGGCCGTACACCTGCTTGACATGGTTGGCATTCAAACCGGCTCGCAGATGGTGCGGCGCTTCGGCATCAAGGTGCCGATGGCTCCATACCTTCCTTCCGCTCTCGGCGCGACGGAAGTGCCGCTCATCCAGATGGTGTCGGCGTATTCAGCCTTCCCGAACAAAGGAGTGCGAGTCGACCCGCATCTTATTCGCCGCGTGCTCGACCGTGATGACAACCCGCTGGAGGCGTGGGAACGCACCACCTATAAAGTAACCAGCGAGTATGTTGCTTCGACGATGGTTTCAATGATGCGCGGTGTGGTCGAGAATGGCACGGCCCCGGCCGCCAAGTCGCTCGGCGTTCAGGTCGCAGGGAAGACCGGCACGGTCAACGATCACACGGACGTGTGGTTTATCGGCTATACGCCGACGTATGTCACCGGCGTGTGGATGGGTTACCCGGGGCGCAAGAAACCTCTCGGCAAAGATATGACGGGCGGGCGCGGAGCTTTGCCGATCTTTATCGATTTCATGAAAGATTTCTTGAAAGACAAAGAGAAAGAGACCTTTGAGAAGCCGACTGAGATGCCGGAAGACATCAAAGAACTGTTCCGTCAGCGCCAACGCGAGATGGCCGAGATGCGTGAGGAGCAAGCCGCGCGGCTTGCCAAGTACGAAAGAGACGATGAGCTTCCAGCCGCCATCACCACAACACCCAAACTCGAACAGCTTACATTGCCGCCTCCGCCGAAGGAGATGGACGATACTCCGGCAACTACTACGTCGCCAACGGCTACTACTAATCCTTCCAACAAGCCAGGTTCCACGGCGCCGCGTGTGGAGGCGCCGGACCTGCCGCCTTTTGCTCCCACTCGCCCGCGCGAAGTGGAGCTGCCAAAGAAGAAAAGCAAGAAAGGCACAGACGAACCGGAGAAAGCGCCATAGTAAAACGATGAACGCGGAACGATGAATAAGAAGACATGTCTTTTTATTCATCGTTCCGCGTTCATCGTTTCCTTTATGCGATCTTGCTGATGTAATGATCAAGCATCTTGCACCACCAGGGCCAGTCATGGCTCACATCATGTCCCCACATATCGAGCGTATGCGGAATACCTTTAGCCGATAAAACTTCCGAGAGGTGACGACTGAGCCTCGGGTCTTCGTATGCGCCCTGCCCGGTCAGGAGAAAGATCGCCCGTGCCCGGCGCAGCAGCGGCAGGTGATAATCGTCGTTGAGGCTCGCCAGGTAATCGACCGGATTATTAAAGTAAACGTTATCGTCATAGTAGCCGCCGAAGTACCTGCGAACATCGTAAGTTCCACTCATCGCAATCGTGCCCGCCAACTGATCGGGGTGACGAAAATAGACGTTGGCGGCAAGATACCCGCCGAGGCTTGCCCCGGTTGTCACGATTGGCGCTTGCCAGTTGCCTGTGTCTTGTCTGATGAGCGGCAACACTTCATCCATAATGTAGCGGTCATAGCGCGTCAGCAGCTCGGCTTTGATGGCAGACGGCATTCCGTCATTAAGCAGGCTGTACCTGTTAACGCTGTTGATTGAGTAAGCACGCACACGGCCCGCTTCAAAGTAATGCTGAATCCAATTAATTAATTGAAATCTTTCATATTCGAGGTAGTCAGCGGCGGCCGTCGGAAACATCAATAACGGAATCCCCGCATGACCGTAAGATACAAGCGGCATCTCCATGCCGAGGTTATGACTGAACCAAGAAGTCTCTCGACGCTCCATACACAACACACCCTTCCTGCTCTCGCGTTGCGGCGAGTCGATGAAGTAAACAGCCGCACTAAAGTGCGGCGAATCATGTCGCACTTCCCCTCGGCTTGCAAGCTCGGTTAAGACGAAGCTTTATCGGCCGTATCCTGCGATGCTATTGAACTGCCCACGAGCAATCAGCCTCGCTTGACGCTCGCGCAAATGTTCTGCTATAAAAACGCCCTGCGTCGCTGAAACACCTATTTTCCAGCGGCGCATTTTCCGCAGTAGCTCAATGGCAGAGCATTCGGCTGTAAGCGCCGCATGATCTTTACGATGACAGAGAACGTATCGTCATATAGAGGTTCATGCGGGAATGTTGCAGCTTCCACAGGTGACTGTGGTTGAAAAACCGGGTGAACTCAGGGAAACCTACTCCAGTACCAAGCTGGCACGGCAACCCTGAGCGAAGCTTACCGAACAAGGCCTGTGCGGTTCTTTGCACAGTGTAGGTAGGAACGCGCAGAGACTAGGGGTTGAGGAGCCAGACCCAATAAGACCCCACAAGCGCCCGGCAACTTTTTAATAAAGTTGATGAGATAGTCCGCCCCTATGTGAAAACATAGGATTATGCGTAACCGAAGGGTTGTAAGTTCGAGTCTTACCTGCGGAGCCAATTCCTAGACGGGCAAGTTGCGTAAACAGCGACTTGCCCGTTTTTGCGGGTGGTGCCATTGTGCATTCGACGAACCCGTGGCTCAAGCAGGACGGTATGCTTCAGCCAGTTGGGAAGATGAAATAGCGGAGATGCCCGTTGTCACACCCACAAGCGCGGATTCGTTTCTTGAACCAGGCACGCTTGTCATCGGCATCACGATCAACGGGGCAGTGAAGGCCTACCCGCTCTCTGCCCTACAATAACAAAGCCCTGTCATCGACATGCTCGGCGTCGTCCCGCTACTCGTTCTAGTGGGCGACGACAAGAAATCTGTGCGCGCCTTTGAGCGAACGGTTGACGGACGCATGTTGGAGCTTTTTGCGAAGCCGGATGCTTCTCCATTGCGGCTCGTTGACGCTGAGACCGGGAGCCTATGGGACTTCACGGGCAAGGCCGTAGTTGGTCAATTGGCGGGACGACAATTGTCGAAGATTACTGTCCTTAACGACTACTGGTTCGACTGGAAAGCTTACCATCCGAACACAACGATCTATACGCTTGGTGCCCGTTAGATGAACGATCAAGTCGTTTAACTTCAACAAGCGGCATCACTGCCCTATGGTGTAGTGATGCCGCTTGTTTCCTTGATGCGGTCTAG
>JACCTF010000664.1 GCA_013812565.1 Pyrinomonadaceae bacterium
AGGCAGGCTTTACCGCTGGAATGACAACCGCGAACCCCTTCCGTTCCGACGCTTCCGCGCTCGCCCGAATCCATCCACTCTGGGAAGATTCCGATCTCGATGGACCAGCTAAACCTTTAGGCGCTAATGCCCCACGGGAACTGTTTCTCATCTCTTCCTCGGCAGATTGGCGCAGCGGGGGCGGGAATAGAACGTTGGCGGAAGCTTGCGTTCCGGCAAACGATCTTCGCAACGCAGGCCTCTTCCAGCTTGGGTTCAATTCCAAGCGAGGCTACTTCTGGAAGGATGTTACAACCCGCGTGAGCGACACGCAGGTGTGCGGCGGTGTAACTAAAAAGTTCCTGGGAACGCTCGCCGTCATGGAGCGCGGGAAGTAACCACAGTAAGTCTAAAGTCCAAGGTCCAAGGTCGAAAGCCAAGACGTTGGACTTTTGACTTTTGACCTTGGACTCTTTATCCCTGTTTCACTCTCTTATGATTTGATTTGGCAGTGCAACTAGAAATTGTGCCGGGGCGGAAACCCATATGAGTGAAGAAGCTGGAGAATACGTTATTGTTGTTTCGGGTCTGCCCCGTTCCGGCACTTCTATGATGATGCGGATGCTGGAGGCCGGTGGGGTAGACATACTCACCGACGGAATCAGAGCAGCCGACGAAGATAATCCGAAAGGGTATTACGAAGTTGAGTTAGTGAAAACCCTCAGGCAGCAGATTGATAAGTTCTGGCTTGAGGAAGCGAAGGGGAAAGCTGTTAAAGTGATCTCCTCGCTTTTGGATACGTTGCCTCAAGCCTACACCTATAAAGTGATCTTTATGAATCGGAACATCGAAGAGGTGATCGCTTCTCAAAACAAGATGCGACTGAGAAGGGGCGATAATTCCGAATCAGCCGATGAAGATATGGCTCGGTTGTTCCGAAAGCATTTAGAGAAAGTGAAAGACTGGATCGCGCGACAATCAAACTTCAAGCTGATCGATGTTGATTACAGAGAGGTGCTTGAGAGTCCGCTCCACCACGCGGAGCGAATCAAGACTTTCCTCGGAAAGGAAATCGATGTTGAGAAGATGTCGGGGGTTGTTGACGGGAACCTCTACCGCAATCGTCGGTAAGAGATTAACTCACCTTACGCGATTGGGCGGGCGAAACCCGCTCGACCATTTAGCAACTACAAGTAATTGCGGTTTTCTGAAGAATTGATCGCCTGAAACTGCCTGCAAAATACTCATCGAAAACAACAAAGAAGTTGCCAAACATCACAAGGTCAACCAGTTAGCAGGATTTCAGAAATCTTCACAACAGACCGCGTAAGGTGAGAGATTAAATTAAAACTTACAACCTTGGAATACCAGACTCACCGCAGAGACCAGAGGGGGCGCAGGGGAGCGTATGTTAGTGCGAAGCAAATATATCGGTCTTTGCTTGCTGCTTCTATGCTGTGCTGTGTCAGCTTACACTACATCTCACATGAGCAGCGCGGCACAAAATCAACAACGCCCGCTGCCTCCGGATCAGCCGGCCTCCGGTCCGGGCGGCGCAGATTATCGCTACCGAGAAGTTAAGCAAACTTCTTACGGAGAGGGAAGTAGACAGTTTCAAATCTTCGAGCCGGAGCCGCGACCACAGAGTGCTCCGTGCATCGCCTTTCTGCACGGATGGGGCGGGATGGACCCATCCAGTTATCGTTTGTGGATCGAGCACATAGTCAAGCGCGGCAACATCGTTATCTACCCTCGTTACCAAGAGAATTTGCGGGAACGCGCGCCGAACATGACGCCGGGCGCGATTGATGCGCTGCGAGATGCCTTTCAGATTCTCGACGGCAGGCGGCACACCAGAGCGGATCGAACGAAATTTGCTTTGGTCGGGCATTCACTCGGCGGGGTGATTAGTGCCAACATCGCCGCCCGAGCCGCACAGGAAAATCTCCCGGAACCCAGTGCCCTGATGGTGGTGCAACCTGGCGACAATAACAGTTCTAAACTCTTTGGTCGCCGGAGACAGAGCATTCGGGAAAACTACGAATCAATATCCAGCAGGATTCTCTTGCTTGTGGTTGTGGGCGACGAAGACCGTATTGTTGGTACGCAGGCGGCAAAGCAGATATTTCAATCTGTCCCACACATCCCGGCCGTAAATAAAGAGTTCCTAATGTTTCGGTCAAACCACCAAAGTTCGCCGCCGCTGTTGGCAAACCATTTTTCACCTTTAGCACCGTTATCTCAGGATGAGTCCCGACCGCGCTTTCGCCTGCTCCGGCGACGTCTCGGCGGTTTTGCAAAAGGTGAGACAAATGCTCTGGATTTTCACGGCTATTGGAAGTTGTTCGACGCGCTAACTGAAGCTGCCTTTTACGGAAAGAATCGTGAGTACATGCAGATACTACAAAGCCGGACTCTATGGGAGACGGTAGTTGATGCCGGTAAGAAAATCGCCGTTAATGCAAAGTCATCTCATAACATTGCTGATAACAAGTCGATGCTAAGAACAGGATTGAACGTCCCCGTTATTACCGTGCTAGATACTCCGCGTCCTCTCTGGTCTCTGCGGGGAAGGCAGGGTTCTTTAGGGACTAAGCCACGGTACTAGAAGAGTGTACCAATGTCCTGTGTTTTGATTTAGCTATAATCAATCTTAAAGGACGGGAATGATTTATGCTGAAACTTGCTGCGATCTGTGCGTGCCTTCTTATATCAATAATCGTTCAGCCGTGTGCGTCTTCGGATACGGTTCGTGCGGCAGCGCCGTTTCATCAGGCCGAGCTGATCTTTCCGCTTGAACACTGGCACAACCATGCTTCGTGCATCGTCGAACTGCCGAACGGTGATCTGTTCGTGTGCTGGTTTCACGGCTCGGGCGAGCGCCAAGCCGACGACGTGAAGATTGAAGGAGCAAGGCTCAAGAAGGGATCAAGGAGTTGGAGCACGCGGTTCACTCTGGCCGATACGCCGGGTTACCCCGACACCAACTGCGCGATGTTCGTCGATCCGCAGCAGAGATTGTGGTTGCTGTGGCCGACCATTCTCGCCAACGAATGGCACACGGCTTTGATGAAGTACAAAATCTCGTCGCGTTACGAAGCGGATGGTCCGCCGCGATGGGATACAAGCGAGGTGCTTCATATCACGCCGGGGCCGGAGTTTGAAGCGACAGTCAAAGAAGCTCTTGACGGCTTTGAGACCAAACTCCAACAAACCCCGGAACTGCGCAGTGAAGCGGTGCAAGAATACCTGGCACGAACTCGTAAGAACGCCGCCGACAAACTCTATCGTCGCCTCGGCTGGATGACGCGCGCCCACCCCTTTGTTTTGGACAACCGGCGATTGATCATACCGCTCTACTCGGACGGCTTCTCCTTCTCGCTGATGGCGATTACCGATGATTGGGGAAAGAGTTGGCACACCAGCACGCCTCTCGTCGGAGCGGGCAATATCCAGCCGAGCATTGTGCAGAAAAGAGACGGCACGCTTTACACCTTAATGCGCGACAACGGCCCCGCGCCGAAGCGTCTGCACATGAGCGAGTCAAAGGACAACGGCGAAACGTGGTCGCCCGTCACGGACAGCGACTTGCCTAATCCCGGCTCCGGCGCTGAGATCATTCGACTGAAGAACAATCACTGGGTTCTCATCTCCAATGATAGCGAGCGCGGGCGTCATAGTTTGCTGGTGTCAATCTCTGAGACGGAAGGTAAGTCTTGGAAGTGGAAGCGGCATCTCGAATATGAGCCTCCCGGCCCAGGGGCAAGCGAGTTCCACTATCCATCGATCATTCAAGCGCGCGACGGAACACTACATGCCACATACAGCTACTTTCTCAACAACAAATCCGCAACCAAAGATAAGGACGGGCGTTTGCAACGCAAAGCCATCAAGCACGCCCACTTCAACGAGGAATGGGTGATGGCGGGCGAAGGGCAAGTGAAGCGATAGAGAGCAAGTGAAGCAGTAGAGGATGAACAAAGTGGATAAGGGGAGAATGGACAGCTACGAGTATGTTGTCGGTGTTGACGTTGGCACAGGCAGCGCCAGAGCGGGCGTCTTCGATCTGCGTGGCGAAATGGTCGCGACCGCCGATCATCCGATACAGATCTTTCGCCCGCACCCGGATCACGTTGAACACTCTTCAATTGATATTTGGCACGCGGTCTGTCAAGCGGTGCGTGAAGCGTTGAGAAAGGGTTCGGTGAATCCGCAAAACGTTGTCGGAATCAGCTTCGATGCCACGTGCTCGCTCGTCGCGCTCGACAGGGAAGATAATCCCGTCACCGTGTCGCTCGATGGTGAACCATCGCACAACGTCCTTGTTTGGATGGATCACCGGGCGGAAAAAGAGGCGGACGAAATCAACCGAACCAAGCACCGGGTTCTCGATTACGTCGGGGGAGGATTATCGCCCGAGCAGGAACCGCCGAAGCTTCTGTGGTTGAAAAGGAACTTGTCTGACACCTGGCAGCATGCCGCGAAGTTTTTCGATTTGGCTGATTACCTGGTTTATGAAGCGTGCAAGCAGAACGTGCGCAGCCTGTGTACCGTCGTGTGCAAGTGGACATACATGGGGCACGAGGGCGAAGGCGGAAGCTGGGACGAGAGTTTCTTCAAGCAGATTGATCTTCAAGATTTGTTCGTGAATGGCAGAGCCGGAGACCACATACGTCCGATGGGCACGAAGGCTGGTGAATTAACCGAAAAGGCGGCTCGTGAACTCGGCCTGCTCGCGGGCACAACGGTTGGCGTCGGCATTATTGATGCTCATGCGGGCGGCATCGGCTCGCTCGGGATGACCGCGCCCGGCGAAGCGTGGAGCGCGGAACAGATCAATAACACGCTGGCATTGATCGGCGGAACATCATCGTGTCATATGGCGGTTTCCCCCAAAGCGAGGTTTATCCCCGGCGTGTGGGGGCCATACTACAGCGCCATGATTCCAGGGGTGTGGCTGACCGAAGGCGGACAGAGCGCAACCGGCGCGCTCATTGATCACGTCATCAGTAACCACGCTTACTCATCGCAACTGAAACGGGATGCGGCCGCACGAAATGTCACGATCTACGAACTGCTCAATGAGAAAGTCGCTGCACTGAAAGCCGCTTGGGGTGAAGGATTCTTAACCGGGAGCCTGCATGTGCTGCCGGATCATCTCGGCAACCGCAGCCCCCGCGCCGACAGTCATGCGCGCGGCATGATGAGCGGCCTGGCACTCGATTCTTCATTTGAAAGCTTGGCCCTGCTCTACTACGCGACCATCCAGGGGGTGGCCTACGGCACGCGCCACATCATCGAAGCGTTGAATGCCGGCGGGTATGAAATCAACCGGATACATGCCTGCGGCGGTGGAAC
Source organism: Pyrinomonadaceae bacterium (assembly GCA_013812565.1). Lineage (GTDB taxonomy): Bacteria > Acidobacteriota > Blastocatellia > Pyrinomonadales > Pyrinomonadaceae > JACCTF01. The sequence goes on from JACCTF010000664.1 coordinate 5,338, forward strand.
AAAGAACCCGACCTGGTTGCAAGAACATGCTGACATCACCGGCTGTCCGGTCTATGTCGCCAAGGATTGCGAAACCGTGCTGTTGGGTACGAGCATACTGGCGGCGGTCGCCGCCGGGAGATACCCTTCGATCTTAGAAGCGATGCATAACATGAGTCCGGCTGCCGCAGTCGTCAAACCTGATACAACTCGACGTGGATTTCACAACGCAAAGTACGAAGTGTTCAAACTGATGTACGAACATCAGCAAGAATACAAGCGCATGGTGAAGCGGGCGGGCACCGGACAGAGTGACGCACACTCGCTCACGGCTTGAATTCGTG
>JACCTF010000710.1 GCA_013812565.1 Pyrinomonadaceae bacterium
CGTCCAGACGGGACGGAAGCTCTATCTGGTGATCTCAGATCAGTATCGCTATCAGGCGGTGTGGGAGCACGCGATCAAGAAACTGGCAGCACTCGGCACAGCCTAATTCTTATCCGTGGATTCAGGATACTAAAAAGTATATGCAGGTGGTTAATAGCTACGAGACCATACCGGTAATGAAATAGGGCGGCAACGCCACCTAACAAGTCGCTCAAGCCGACCGCTCGATAGCTTGGTCTTCATCGTTGTCTTTGCAAGTCTGGTTGTGTGCTGCGCGCTCGCGGCGGCTTAGCTCCAGCGTTGGGCTGCTTCGCGTGTTGTGCCTCAAAGGTAAGAACATTATCATCCGCCTATGCACGTCATTACTCGCAAACGGCTCAATGAATTTGCCGAGAAGTATCCCGAAACGAAGACAGCTTTGGCTCATTGGTACAGCTTGGCGAAACGTAATGACTTCTCAACTTTCGCTGAGTTACGTGGAATGTTTCCATCGGCTGACCAAGTTGGCAAACTCACGGTGTTCAATCTCGGCGGCAACAAAGTTCGTCTGATCACGGCAATTCATTATAATCGCAAGAAGGTTTACATCCGAGCTGTGCTGACTCACGCCGAGTATGATGAAGGTAAGTGGAAGGAGTAAGTGATGCAGAATCTTGATGTCAACAAAACCGTGAACGCGTGGTCTTCTTTGGCGGGGGCGGTGTTTGTTCCTCATACAGAAGAAGAGTACCGGCAGCTTGTGGTATTGCTGGACAGTCTGATTGATGAAGTCGGAGAAGATGAGGCGCATGCTTTAGCATCGCTGATGGAAATCATCGGCGTGTTGATTGAGAAGTATGAAGACGAGCATGTGCCGGAGTTAACGGTTGAATAGTTCCCTGCAACCGCAGCCCAACAACCGATTGCAGCGCGACGCCTCGGTAGCTTGTTTCTCAAGATGCGTGCTTCGGCGGAGCTTGTGTGCTGGTCGCTCGGCGCGGCTGAATCGGGGCGTTCAGCTTCTGTTGAATCATTATGTCAGCAGCAGTAGACTTGCCGTGTGAGTGACGATGTAAACATTTTGGCGTTGGTTCGGCAGGCCGCGGCGAAAAGAGTTCTGTTTCTTCCTCACGCTGTCAGGCAAATGTCTCGACCCGACAGATTGATTACCACGTCTGAGGTACATCGCGTGTTCGATCATGGTGAAGTGATTGAAGATTATCCTGAAGATGTGCGAGGTCATAGTTGCTTGCTGCTTGGGTATGGCGAAGATGATCGCCCGATCCACGTCGTCTGCTCGCCCAACGAAGAGTATCTGGCGGTCATCACGGTGTATTTGCCTGATGAGAATGAATGGACAGACGATTTTAGAGTGAGAACAAAGTCATGAAATGTATTTACTGTCAGGGTAGGATGGAAAGAAGCACAGCACCTTTTCACATTGATCGGAGAGGCTACCACTTAGTGTTGGATGAAGTTCCGGCCTGGGTATGTAGCCAATGTGGGGAGGTGTATTTTGATGAAGCAGAGGTTGACTCCATGCAATCGATTATCCGAGCCGTGGATGAGCAAGTTGAAAGGATAGCTGTGGCTGCGTAGAAGAGTGACACAGAAGATCGCGTGGTAGCCTCGCACGAAGCCGAACAAGCTGTTGCAGCGCGACGCCTCGGTAGCTTCATTGTCAAGCAGTGTGCTTCGATCAGGTTGGATGCTGCTCACTCGGCGCGGCTGAACCGCAGCGTTATGCGGCTTCTTCTATCGAAAAGCTATAGTTTCCGACTTAGTACAGGACAAAATTTGATCTTTGAAAGTGCATAAAAGCCATCGCGCTCTTATCCTATGCCAGATCATCGCCAAATGACTCTGGAGGATAGAACACGATGGCTGACATCCGCTCGTTGGAGCGAACGCTTTCGGACAATGTAGCGTTGCCAAAAGCCCGCTGCAACTTTGTGGCGAAGTTTCTCGTCGCCTTGTTGCAAGTCAAGACCACTAATTTGAGTGAGATCGCGCAAGTCTTCTCGGGACGCGCCCGCCCTGACTCGCACTACAAGCGCATCCAACGCTTCCTTAGATTCTTTGACTTGCCGTTGTCGGTCGTCGCCCTGCTGATCGTCAAGCTGTTGCCGATTGAGGGTCCGTTCGTCCTGACTTTGGATCGAACAAATTGGCAACTGGGACAGACGCCTTTGAACCTGTTGGTCCTTGGCATCGCTTACAAAGGCGTGTCGTTTCCCCTCTTGTGGACGGTCTTGGAGAAGCGCGGCAATTCCAACACTGCGGAGCGGATCGCGCTGATGAACCAATTTATCGCTTTGTTCGGCGTCGCACGCATCGCCTATCTGACTGCCGACAGGGAGTTTATTGGCAAGCAGTGGTTTCACTGGCTGCGCCATCAACACATTGATTTTCGGATTCGGGTGAAAGAGAACACCCAAGTCATGAACACACGTGGGCAACTCATGCCGGTCTGGAAACTGTTTCGCGCGCAACGTGTGGGTTGCCCGTTGGTGGGTGAGAGTGCGCGCCAATGTTGGGGACTGAAGCTGTACTTCAGCGGCCTGCGCTTGCCTTCGGGCGAGTACGTGATCGTCGCCGCGCCCAAGTTCACAGGCACGGCTTTGGACGAGTATCGTGTGCGCTGGGGAATAGAAACTTTGTTCGGCTGTTTGAAGAGTCGCGGCTTCCGCCTCGAAGAGACGCACGTCACGGATCCGCAACGGTTGGCGAAGTTGCTGGCGTTGTTGGCGCTCTCGTTCAGTTGGGCGCACTTGGTCGGCGAGTGGCTGGCTAAGGCCGAGGCGCTTCGGATTAACCAACTGAAGACGCATGGGCGGCGTGCCAAGAGTCTGTTTCGGCATGGTTTGGATTACTTGCGGCGCATATTATGCAACTTGACGAGCTTCGCTCAACAGGCTGCATTC
>JACCTF010000736.1 GCA_013812565.1 Pyrinomonadaceae bacterium
TATCGTACAGCACGCGGTTCTCTACTTGGTCGCGCACGGTGACGGCAGCAGTGACAGTGACTTCAAAGATGCGCGACCGCCCACGTTCGTCAAGCAGCACACCCGAAAAATTAAAACTTTTGACAACCCCGTCAACTACCGCATCTGCGCCTTCGCGTTCGCTCTGCACGCGAAGACCATGCCCGCGTCGCACAATCTCATTAATCACGGCCTCTGTAAAACGCGACTCGATTTTGTACCGAAGCGCCGCGTTCTCAAACGCCGGCACGGCGATCGTGCGTATGCGCGAGGGCAGTCCGCTCCGCGTCACAGGCTTGTAGCACTCTCTAAAACCCGACGCAAAAACCAGCACGCCACATAGCATCGCCGCCTGCCAAATTCTCGCGGCGCTTCTTCCTAAGCTAATAATCATTGTGCGTTTATCTACCGTCTCCTAAAGTTTTGCTCAGATTTGCTGCGGCAAAATACGACCGGGGAACACTGCATGTCAAACGTTCGTCTCATTCATCGCCCGCCGAATTGCATCTGCGACGCGCGCTGTTTCAACCGCAGGGCGCACGTCATGAACGCGCACAATCTGCGCACCATTCAAGATGGCTGCCGTTACGGTCGCCATCGTTCCATGAAGGCGCTGGTCCACCGGCACATCGCCCAGCAATCGCCCGATGAATGACTTTCGCGACGTGCCAACAAGAATCGCTTGTCCCGAAAACGAGTGGACGACACGGTGGAGATTGGCAAGTAGCTCCACATTCTGCCAGGGTGTTTTGCCGAAACCTATTCCCGGATCGAGGACAATGCTTTCGCGTGCTACGCCGCGGCTAACGGCTTCTGCAACACTTCGACGTAAACCATCTTCGACCTCTGCCATGATGTCTGCGACCGGAGAAAGATTATGTAAATTCTGTAGCGTTCCGCGCGAGTGCATTAAGACGATTCCGGCACCGCTATGCGCAACATCGGCGGCCAAATGGGGCTCAAAGCGCAAGCCGGAAATGTCATTAACAATTTGCGCCCCTGCATCGAGTGCCGCGCGCGCCACCGCCTGTTTAGTAGTGTCGACAGAGATCGGGACAGCAAATTTCTTCGCTAGACTTTCGATCACCGGAACAACACGTTGAATCTCCTCAGCAACTGAAACCGGTGTGCCGCCCGGCCTCGTTGATTCACCGCCAATATCTATGATGTCCGCTCCTTCAGCAATAATCTCTTCAGCGCGTATCGAGGATTGTTCTTCCCTGAAGAACTGACCGCCGTCGCTAAAGCTGTTAGGCGTGACATTCAGAATACCCATGACAAGCGTATGCTCACCAAGCGGCAGCGTCGTACGCGGCAGTTTCCATTTGCGTTGAACACTCATACCCAATATAGAAAAATGCCGTGAGCTCAATTGCCAAGCTCACGGCGTTTCTAAAGGTTTACGGAAGGGAGGGTTTTAAGCCGTCGCGGGGTTGCTGCCCGTAATCGGCGGCAAAATCGGCTTCAGCTTGGTCGCTGGTTCTTGCCTTTGAGGACGTTCTTCGTTATCCGACGTTGGGTCGCTCGTTCCTTCTTCATCCAGAGGTAGTCCCGCGACGATACGTCGGATTTGCACGGCGTCGAGCGTTTCGTGCTCTAGCAGCACTTCAGTGAGGCGCGTTATTATCTCACGATTTTCCTCAATAATTTTGCGCGCTCGTTCGTATTGTTCGGTGACGATATTCTTAACTTCTTGATCGATCTTGATGGCCGTATCTTCCGAATAGTCGCGATGCTGGGCGATTTCGCGCCCCAAAAAAATCTGTTCTTCCTTTTTGCCAAAGGTCAATGGGCCTAAACCAGACATGCCAAACTCGCAAACCATGCGGCGCGCGAGGTTTGTAGCAGATTCAAAATCATGTGCGGCTCCTGTGGTAATGCTCCCCAGAAATACTTCTTCAGCAATACGACCGCCCATACTTATCGCGATTTGGCCGAGCAAAAACTCTTTAGAAGCATTGTTCCGATCATTTTCAGGAAGATAAACCGTCGCACCGAGCGCCATACCGCGCGGGATGATCGTTACCTTATGCACCGGATCAGAATTCGGTACTTTGAGCCCGACCACAGTATGACCTGCTTCATGATAAGCAGTGATACGTCTTTCTTCATTGGAAATGATCATGCTCCGCCGCTCAGCGCCCATGATGACTTTGTCCTTTGCCATCTCAAAGTCGCTCATGTTTACAACTTTTTTGTTTTGTCGTGCTGCATTCAATGCTGCTTCATTAGTAAGATTAGCTAAATCAGCTCCAGTGAAACCGGGCGTGCCACGCGCGATGACGGACACCTCAACACTTTCACCCAAAGGAATCTTGCGGGTATGAACTTTCAAAATGCCTTCACGACCGCGCACGTCTGGACGCGCAACGACGACGCGGCGGTCAAAGCGTCCAGGCCGGAGCAACGCTGGATCAAGCACGTCCGGACGGTTAGTTGAGGCCATCAAAATGACGCCATCATTTGATTCGAAACCATCCATTTCAACGAGCAATTGGTTTAGCGTCTGCTCGCGTTCATCATGCCCGCCGCCAAGCCCGGCCCCACGGTGACGACCGACGGCGTCAATCTCATCGATAAAGATGATGCATGGTGCATTC
>JACCTF010000748.1 GCA_013812565.1 Pyrinomonadaceae bacterium
CAATCGTAACGATTGCAACAATTCATTTCCGGCATTGTAAGCGTGCTGCTACGTTGTCGCCTGATACGCCCTTTATAAGCCCCCTGATCGGTCGGGCAAAGAAATAACCGGAAGCACGCGATGAACGAAGATCAGAACACGCCCATTCTCTCGCGCAAGCACCACGAGCGGGAGTCGGTTTTTACTGCTGAAAACCTGCTGCGCGAGGCGCGCCGCCAGAAGTCGCTCGCGGCAGAGCGAGTTCCCGCCATCTGCGTACTCGACCCGGACGGCGACATCTTGCAAAACCTGATTGAAAGCAGAAGAGCGAAGCCCGCTGCGAATTGGGCTTGCTACCACACGAAGCTCTACACCTTCGATGATGAAGGCATCCGGCTCGGCATCGTGGCGCACGTCGTCGGTGCTTCATTTGCCGTGCTTGTCGCCGAGGAGCTGTTCGCCGCCGGGTGCGAACTTCTTATCAACATCACCTCAGCGGGGCAGATCACGCAGTTGCAGCCGCCGCCCTACTTCGTCCTGATCGAGCGCGCCTTGCGCGACGAGGGCACAAGTTACCACTACTTGCCGCCATCGGATTACAGCGAAATCGAAGAACAGAACTTAGGCGTTTTCGCCGAAGCCTTCGCAGACTTCACGCCGCCCGTTCATCGAGGGGCGACGTGGACGACGGACGCGCCGTTTCGCGAGACCGTGGAAGCCATTCAGTACGCCCGCGAGCAGGGCATCCTCGCCGTCGAGATGGAAGCCGCCGCGCTCTACGCCTTCTCCCAAGCGCGGGGCAAGCCGGTCGTCTGCTTCGCGCACGTCACGAACCAGATGGCGAGCATTGAAGGTGACTTCGAGAAGGGCACGGCGGGCGGAAGTTACGACGCGCTACGCGTAATCGGAGTGGCAGCGCGAACTTGCTTAAGTAGGAAGCAGAGGTGAAACGTTTCGCCGCACAGACAAGGGGAAACTGATGGAACGCAAATCACATTGGGAGAAGGTCTATACAACAAAACAGCCGACGGAGGTGAGCTGGTACCAAGCGCACGCGGAAAAGTCGCTGGAACTTATTGCCCGCACAAGAATCGGTGAGGCGGCGCAGATCATCGACGTTGGCGGCGGGGCTTCGACTCTCGTCGATGATCTGCTGGCGCGGAACTTCCAGAACATTACGGTGTTGGACATTTCCGCCGCCGCTATCGAGAAGGCAAAGGCGCGACTCGGCGAGCAGGCGCAACAAGTCACATGGCTCGAAGCCGACATCACGCAAGTCTCTCTGCCAAACCATCGCTATGATGTGTGGCACGACCGCGCTGTCTTTCATTTCCTGACCCAAGCAGAGGATCGGCGAAAATACATCAGCGCACTGCACGGATCACTGAAGCCGAACGGATACGTCATCATCGCAACCTTTGCCCCCGACGGTCCGCTTCGATGCAGCGGACTCGACGTTGTCAGATACAGCCCCAATGAACTGCATACGGAATTCGGGGATGAGTTTCATCTCGTTGACAGCTTCAGCGAAGAACACCCGACGCCCTTCGTTACAACTCAAATGTTCAGCTACTGTCTTTGCCAAAGACGTTGTTCCCCAGCAGTTCCATACTCTTGATCTTCTTGGGGTGACACAGATGAGTTTGACGAAGCGGCAGCATGATCACCGCATCACTGTATCGGAATCTTGTGCCCCGTGATGTCCGTTACACGAGTTTGGCCTTCAGCATCGTATATGAGTGGGGAGAGAAGCGGTGGCGGAGCTTGCGCCCGTCCCCTTTCGTGGAGCGCGTGACCGTTTGAACCACAGTCTTTCCGAAGTCGTTCTCCGCTTTGATATCGGGTCCATTGACCTCGGCGACTTCGACAGGTCCGGCAAACTGCTTGTCCTGAATCTCAAATTCCGTTTCGATTGCCTGGTCACGGTGACGGTTGACAACGTTCAGCACGAGCGTGCCGTTGTCGTATGCGGCCGACGCATCGAGGTACGGCACAAGGCCGAAACGCTTGCTCTCGTATTTCGGGCTTTCCACAAACAGCTCCAGCGCGGTGCCTTTGGTGTTGTTCGCGAAGAGTTGCAGCGGGTAATAGATGGTCTGCAGAAACAGACCCTTCTCGTTCGTGAAGATCGGCGCGATCACGTTAACCAGTTGCGCCATGTTCGCCATTTTGATGATGTGAGCGTGGTTCACAAACGAGTTCAGGAACGTCGCCACGACCAGCGCATCTTCCAGATTGTAACGCTCTTCCAAGATGCGGCGTCCCCGCTGCTGCTGGCCGCGGGCGCGATACCAGACGTTCCATTCGTCCCAGGCGATGTGGATGCGCCGGTTGCGCGGCTCCCCTGACATCGCCGCGTTGATTATGCCCTCCGTCGTCTTGATCCGATCATCGAGATCAAGGGAACTGGTGAGGAACTCGTAGTAGTCGTTATCGCGGTTGCCGACATACAAGTGAATCGCTAAGTAGTCAATGTGGCGCTTCAGATGTTCGAGCACCGTGCGGTTCCACCCGATCCAGTCAATCCCTGTGGCGAAGTGTGACGATCCGGCCGCGATCAACTTGATATTCGGGTCTGTCCATTTCATCAGCTTCGCCGCTTCCAAGGCGAACTTGCCGTAGTCTTCGGCGCTGCGGTGGCCCATCTGCCATGGCCCGTCCATCTCGTTGCCGAGTCCCCAATAAGTCACTTTCCACGGGTCCTGCCGCCCGTTCTGTTTTCGCAGCCGTGTCATGGCCGTGTCCTGCGCGGAGTTAACGTACTCTACCCACTGCTGCGCCTCGGTCCAAGTGCCCGTGCCGAGATTCACACAGACGTACGGCTCGGTTTTCATCATCTCGGCGTACTGGAGGAACTCGTGCGTGCCGAAGCGATTGCTCTCGACCGTGCCCCAAGCCATCTCCAGGCGGCGCGGCCGCTGATCGCGCGCTCCGATGCCGTCCTTCCAGTGATAGTTCGATACGAAGTTGCCGCCCGGCCATCGGAGATTGGTAACGTTCAACTTCTTGGCAGCTTCCATAACATCACGCCGGAAGCCGTTGGAGTCGGAAAGAGGCGATTCTTCTTCAAACACGCCGCCATCTATGCAGCGGCCGAGGTGTTCGATGAAATTGCCATAGATCTTAGGGTCGATGTCCCCGATGGTTCGCTCCGAATCGATCTTCACCCTGGCGCGAAGTGGATTCTGCTGTGCGCGGACTGCAAAGGGCACGGCGATTAGAGACTTCGTAAAGGCGCGGCGGGAAATCTTCGTGTCGTGTTTCAAAGCTATAAGTTGCTCTGTAGAGTGTTTCAAATTCATACCCTGCTTTCCTCCAGTTTAAGTGCACTACGTTGAGGCCACATTTCACAGCATTCACTGAGTTGAGATGACGAGACGCATAACTGTCAGCGAATTTGGTTGAAGTGTGAAAACAGATTCGCCTGACAAGACCTTAAGTTGCTGCTCGATGGGCGCGACCTGACAAGTGACGAGTGACAAGCAAGAGGGGCCGAAGCAGTTTGAATTGAACCTCTCTATCATAGGCTTGTCGCCCAAAGTGCGTTTTTGAATTGCTGGTCTTCAACAATAGAAATGCCCTTGCTGTTGCCTTTCTCTCGTCACTTGTCACTCGTCACTTGTCACTCGTCACTTTTAAGACGCACGGCGTTGCAGAATCTGGTCGGCGATGACCCCAATAAGAATCACCGCGCCCATCACAGCGAAGTTGAGCGAACTCGGAATCCCTAACAGGTTGACGAGGTTTTGCAGAACTTGCAGCAGAGCCGTCCCGATCAGTATGCCGATGATCGAACCTTCGCCACCGCGCAAACTACACCCGCCGAGCACCGCTGCGGCAATGCCGTAGAGTTCGAAGAAGTTGCCGTGCGATGAAGGCGAAATCGAATTAGTGTAGAAGGCGAAGACGATTCCTGCGATCCCCGCTAACGCGCCAGACAGAATGTAAGCACTCGCCACGACGTTGCGCGAGTTGATTCCTGAATAACGCGCCGCCACTTCATTACGCCCGACCGCGAACAGGTAGCGTCCATAAACCGAACGATGGAGCACGACCCACATCACGAGGCTAATGACAGCGAGCAACACAAACGGCGTCGGGATCCCGACGAGACTTCCCGTCGCCACATTACGTAGGGTCTCGAATCCGGCGGCGCTTCCGAAGCCCTTTGTTTCGTCGTTCGCAATGAAACGCGCCAAGCCTCTGTAGAAAAGCAACCCGCAGAGCGTAACGATAAAAGGCTGCACGCGCACTCGTGTAATCAGAAAGCCGTGTAATGAGCCGAACGCCATGCCCGCGCCGATGACAACAAGCACGGCTAAAACACTCGACCAACCCCACTCTGTCAGCATCATCGAGAGCAGCACGCCCAAAAGCGCGAAGAGCGAACCCACCGAGAGATCAATTCCCCCCGTGATGATGACCAGTCCGAGGCCGATGCTGAAGATGCCGTACGCGCCGATCAAGCGCGCCATATTCTGCAGATTAGCGGGGGCAAGGAAACGCGGGTTAAGTGCCGTGACAACAATGCACAGCACTACAAGCAATAAAAATGTCCCCAGTTCTTTCTTCATCTCGCCTTCTTCCTTGTGCCTCTCATCACTTCACAGAGGCCAAGCTCACCCGCGACTGCCGACCGCTAAACGCATGATGTTCTCTTCCGTACACTCGCCTCGTTCTAAGATTCCCGTCAGCGAGCCCTCATGCATCACGGCGACGCGGTCGCTTACGCCTAAAACTTCTTCCATGTCGCTGCTAATCATCAGAATCGCCACACCCGATTCTGCCAGCCGGCGCATCAGCTCATAGATCTCGGCTTTCGCGCCGACATCAATGCCGCGCGTTGGTTCGTCGAAGATCAAGACCTTCGGTTCAAGCGAGAGCCACTTCGCCAGCACGACCTTTTGTTGGTTGCCGCCGCTCAAGTTTGCCGTCTTCACCTCAACGGACGTGGCTTTAACGTTCAACTTCTTGCACATCTCAACTGCGCTTTGACGCTCCCGCTCGTGCGCGATGAGTCCTAAGGTTGCATAACGCCCGAGGGCGGGCAGCGTGACGTTTTCTCGGATTCGGATGTCGGTGATGAGACCGGCATGGCGGCGGTCTTCCGGGATGAGGTAAATGCCGTGCTTGATGGCGTCTTGCGGCGTGCGCACTCGCAACGGCTGATCGTCGAGGGTGATAGTCATTTCAAGTGCGCCGTCAACGCCGAAGATAGCTTGCGCAAGTTCCGAGCGCCCCGCGCCGACGAGTCCCGCCAAGCCCAGAATTTCTCCTTTGCCGACATCAAAAGAAACTTGCTTGTCGGGGTAGCGACTCGTCCGCAGATTCTTGACATTAAAGTAAAGCGGGGTTTTGTCAGCAGCCGGATGCTGATAAAAATGGTCGAGATCGCGCCCGACCATCATCTTCACCATCCGGTCGTGGTTGACGCTCGCGCGCGTGAGGCTTCCGGCGTTCGCTCCGTCGCGCAGCACAACCACACGGTCGGCAATCTCTTCGACCTCACCAAGGCGATGCGAAATGTAGATGATGCCGACGCCTTGCGAGCGTAGCTCCTTCACGACTTCGAGCAGGCGTGCGGTCTCAGAGAGCGTCAAACTCGAAGTAGGCTCATCCATGATGAGGAGGCGCGCTTCGAGCGAGAGGGCCTTGGCAATCTCGACCATCTGCTGCTGCGCGATCGAAAGTTTGGAGAGTGGAATGGAGGTCGGAATCTCTAGACCTAAGCGCGTGAGCTGTACTTGCGTCTCTTCGTGCATCTTACGATTGTCAATCAAGCGCAAAAAGCCACCGCGCAGGGGTTCACGACCGAGAAAAACATTCGACGCGACATCCAGATTATCGAGCACGTTCAATTCTTGATGAATAAAGGCGATGCCATGTTTAATCGCCTCGGACACCGAAGCGATCACGACCGGAGAGCCGTCAATGAAAATCTCCCCGCTGTCGGGTTGATGCACGCCACCGATGATCTTCATCAGCGTCGATTTGCCTGCGCCGTTCTCGCCGATGAGCGCGATCACTTCGCCCGCGTGAATTTCAAGTTCAACGCCTTTCAGCGCGTGGACGCCGGGAAAGCGTTTCTCGATTCCCTTCATTTGCAAAACGGCAGCGTTCATAAGAAGTGATGAGCACAGAGGGATGCGTAATTAGTGATGAGCCTTGAAAGATGAAATAAAGCAGTAAAGCTTCTATCTGAATCTTTTAAGCTCACACTGCCGCGTTACCTTCAGCTTCGTCCGCGTAGTCCATTGATCTTCTGCGTGAATTCGCCAACATTATCTCGCTTGATGACGAGCGTTGGGATGAACACTTGTTTGCTTGCCGGAATCGAAGATCTGTCACCCGCGAGCGACTTCGCCATGATCTGGATCGCTTGGTAGCCGAACTCAAAGGGCTGCTGCACCACGGTCGCGTAGATCAGGCCGTCTCGTACACCCGCGAGCGTTTGGTCTGCTTCATCGAAGCAGACGATCTTGATTTGGTTCGTCTTCCCAGCGTCGCGCACCGCGTTCAAGATCGCCGGACCGTTGTAACTCCACAGCCCAACGAGACCGGCGACATCCGGGTAACGCACGAGCGTGTCGGAGACGTTCGACTTCGCCCGGACTTCATCTGTGTCGTCGGTTCGCACGTCGATGATTTGGACGTTTGTGCCTCGCAATGTTTCCTTGATTCCTTGCAGGCGTTCCTGTGCATTGCGCGCGTCGAGTTTGCCGACGAAGATCATGATGCGACCGCCCTGCGGCAACACTTCTTTAATAAGCTCTCCGGCCTGGCGTCCGGCAGCGACGTTGTCCGTGCCGACGTAAGCCGCACGATTGCTGTTCGGCGCGTCGCTGTCCTGCGTCAACACCAAGGCTTGCTTCGTTACATCGTTGATCATCTGAGTTTGGTTGTCGGGATCGACCGGACTAATTGCGATGCCGTCCACGCCTTTGGCAAGCAGATCATCAACGATGCGCTTCTGTTCGGCTGCCGTACCGTCCGATGTGATCTTGAACTCAACCGAAACGTCAGCGAGTTCCGCATCAGCCTTTTCGCAACCTTTGCGTGCAATCGTCCAGAAGTCCGCCGCGTTGTTGGTGACGAAAGCGAGTTTCTTTGACGACCCTCCGCTCTGCGAACAAGCTACGCTTATGAGCAGGCAAAAACCGGCGAGCCAGATACGTGAGGTGAGATTCATGATCTTCTCCTATGGTTTAGAATCTTCAGGCCGAGATGTAGTCACAGCGTAGCCGCGCGGGTGCGCCAAGCGCCATTCCCAAGCGGTGCGGATGATGTCGGCGAGTTCAGGATAAACCGGCTCCCAACCGAGAACCCGCCGCGCCTTTGCTGCGTCGGCGATTAAGTGCGAAGGGTCGCCGGGACGCGGCGGCTCAATCTTCAATTCAATCGCTTCGCCGGTCACTCGTCTGGCCGCTTCGATAACTTCAAGCACCGAGTGCCCTCGGCCATTGCCGAGATTGATGCTCTCCGACGCGCCGCCCGCTCGTAGGTGGTTCAATGCCAAGATGTGCGCGCTCGCTAAATCCGCGACGTGAATGTAGTCGCGCACCGCCGTGCCGTCCGGCGTTTTATATTCGCCTCCGAAAACGGAGACATGCGAAAGCTTACCTTCAGCAGTGGCGAGGACGTTCGGAATCAGGTGCGGTTCCGGGTCGTGGTGCTCGCCGCGAAGTTCGGTCGCACCGGCGGCATTGAAGTAACGCAACGCGACGAATCGCAGATTATAAGCTCGGTCGTAACTCTCCATGATCCGTTCCATAAAGAGCTTTGACCAACCATACGGATTCGTCGGCTGCTGCGGATGCGTCTCATCAATCGGTATACTCACCGGCTCGCCGTAAGTCGCGCAGGTAGAAGAGAAGACCAGCCGCTGCACCTGCGATTGACGGAGCGCATTGAGCAGCGCCGCTCCTCGCGCGACGTTGTTCTCAAAATAGCGCGCGGGTTCTGCAACCGATTCACCGACATAGGCAAAGGCTGCGAAATGTATGCACGCTTCGATTTGATGCTCGCGGGCGATCTGTGCGACCAACGCATGATCGCCCACGTCGCCTCGATAGAAAGGAACTTCAGGCGTAACAGCTTCGGCGTGCCCGCGCGACAGGTTATCGAGCACAACCACCTGCTCGCCCTGCGCCAGCAGCAATTCAACCGTGACGCTTCCGATGTATCCGGCCCCTCCCGTTACAAGGACTGCCATGCTGCCTCCTCCCACTTCAATCTCAAACATCCGAAAGTTGCGCTGCCGGGCGATGAACCGGCGAACATATAGGGCCGGTAGTCGGTTTCGCGGGCATAATTCTCAGCGACTCTGGCGACGCTCGCTACCGCATCAGGGAGACCGAGCACCGCGACTGTGCCGCCGCTGCCGCCGCCCGTCGGTCTAGCACCGTATAACCCTTGGGACGCTCCGGCTTCTCTGACAAGAGAGACCAGCAGATCGGTTCCCGTCGAACCTAAGCCGCACGCCGAATAACTCGCGTGCGATTGGTACAGCAACTCGCCCAACAACTCGCGCCCGCGCTCGCTCGACTCCGCATCGAGCAGTTCGGCAAAAGCGCGCACGCGGAAGTTCTCGTAAACGGCGTGTGCTGTGGCCGCCCGCACCGGGTATGTTCGCTCAGTCAGAACGCGCGTCACCGTGTCGGTAGTGCCCGCATATGGTGTGAGAAAGTCCGCGCCCGTCATGTGCTCCGGTAAGCGTGCGGCATAAGTTTGCTCGAATTCTGAAGGAGTTAAATTCGCCAAGTAACCGCCCCAGCGGGTGTCATGTACGCGCACGGTTTCGCCGTTCGTCTGCGACTCGATCTTCAACTGGGCAAGCTCAGCAATAATGCGATAACCCATGAAAGCGCCTGCGCGGACTGAACCGTAATCGCCCGCGCCAACCGAATGACGCACACCCGAATCCAAGCCCCACACGGCCAGGTCTTTGGGCAAAGAGATCATCCCTTGCAATTCGGCAGGTTGGCAGAGCAACGCGAGCAGGCGATCTTGTTCACCGCAAACGGCCGTCATCTGATCCATCACGCCGCAGGGCGCGCCAACCACTGAATTTTCAACCTCCTGGCACAGCAGCGCGATTTCACGTGGCGCGAGATCGATGTCAAACGCCGCGGCGACCGCCGACATCACCGCCACTTCAAGCGCCGCTGACGAACTCACGCCTTTGCCTTCCGGCACTTGCGAAGCAATCAGAATCCGCGCGCCTTCGTCGAAATGCACGCCGCGCTCGCGCATCAGGACAAGGAAAACCCCCGCCGCATACGCCGCCCACGCCCGAGCAGGTTGAGTTTGAAAGTATGCGCGAGCGCTTGCGTAATTAACCGGGCCGCCCGCGCTCTCGAAATCCGCTAACGGCATCTCGAACAACACATCGCGCGTTGCATCAGAAGTGAGACTAACGATCTTGAGCGTGCGCGCCGGATTAGTCTGCAACGCGACGTGCGTCGCTTCAGCGATGGGTAACTGCAACACAAGCGAGCCAGAATAGTCCGCGATCCCGCCCATGACATCCAGACGGCCGGGGGCGCGTGTGATGAAGAGTTCCGCGCTCTTATCAAAAAGCTCTCGCGCTTCTCGCGTCGGATGTTCACCAAGCACCCTGAGCCGCTCGATGAACGCCTCTGTATCAGGTGACATATGCGTCGTACCGCTAATGATTGAGTATCCGGTCATCTTCTCGCTCGCATGCATCGCTCGATTCATTTACGTCGCTAATATCGAAACCTGGGAGATCGGTGCGTTGCGATAACACTCAAGCAAAGTCCGGCGAAGCATCTTCGGGTGTCCCAATGCCATGTGGCTTAATTTAGAGCAGCCCGCGTTCTCTTAACGCGCGCTGCAACAACGGTTCAATCTGTTCTTGTATGTACTGGTTCGCGTAACCGACCCAGGCGACATCCGCTTCCGTATTCAAAGGAGCACGTAAATTCTCACCGCGCTCATCAGTCACGATCACGCCTGCCGCACGCGCGATCAACTCCGTACACATATCGTAAGGATGACAGCAGATGCCTAAGGATAGTCCGCGCCGCTTGAGCACGGGTTCCATCAAGGGGCGTAGATCCGCGACGAACCGATCATGCCCGGCCAGCAGTTCGTAGAGCTGGCCGCCCGATGAGAGATACTGGTCTTCAAAACAGTGCGCCTTGCCGTGCTCGACCGGCCCGAGTGCGCCACGTACAACCTCCTCGTCAATCGCCGCGAGTTCCTCGCGCGCGCCGGGAAAGAAACGAGCCAGTCCGGCGAAGCCATGACGAATGGTGCGTGCGCTTGAAGGCTGCAAGCGCAACCTGTGCCGCTCGCCCGTTAAACGATTGAACCGCTCGCTCTCGACGCCCCTGCCGCGCACGCACCACAGCGCGTCGCAAAGATGTTGTTTGACAAGCGGAATCTCTGTTTGCACGGCGAGTTCAATATCCTGCAAATTCGTTTGGCTGCCGCGATTGCGTGCCACGCCGGTCAACACCCACGCGCTGCGTTTCTGGTACATCAGTCCGCGCGTGCCGTCGATTGGATCAACGATGATGCGCCACACGGCATCGGCTTCCGATCTCCCGCGCGGCAGCACAATTTTCCCGCCTTCAATTCCTTCGGCAATGAGCACGAGCGGGGCGGTCGGTGCGATTTCTCGCTCGAAGAAATCGAGCAGCGCGATTTCGCTCACGCGGTCAACGGCGTAAATCGTGTCACCCTCTTCCGCGTCCGTTTCGACACGCGCGAGGTCTTCCAAAGCGGCTTGCTCGCAAACTTCGACAACCCTGTTACGCACCTCTTCATGCAAGCGTTTGAGCGGCGCGAGCAGCAGGCTTGCATCAACGTTCGCTTGCGTGTCAACAGGGTTACTCATCGCATCTTCTCCCACTTGGTGCTTGCTGAACGTCGCCTGCCGCGCCCGAAGAGACGCTTCGGTAACTTTCTCTTTTATGCGCAGTGTCGGTCAAGAAGAGGTACTTTGTCTGCCCGAACCATTGCTACCTTCAGCCGATCTCAAGGACAGCGCCTCTGTCCTTGCCGGTTGCGGTTTTTCGCTCACGCCAAAGTTATTTGCAACCTGGTCACGGACGCGCCAAAATGGCCGCCGGTGTCCGGCGAGATCTATCCGATGGGTTCACCGATGAGCACTTCGACGTGCGCGTCAGCCGCTTTCGCGGTGCGCGGCGCGAGCAGCAATGCGGCGCTTTCGGCGAGCGCTGTGGCGACAAATTTACGTCGTCCGATCATAGCTGTTTGCGTCCTTTTCTTTGTTGAGAGATGTCGTTATCCCCATTGCTCTCCCTGCGCACCACGCTGCTTGTAGTGGACTGCGGGTAACATTCGTAGTTCAGCAGCCTTCTCTTCGGGTGAGGTGTCGCTCAAGAAGCTGCCGCCGCCGATCTCCGGCCCGGCCAGATACTTCAACAGATTTGGTTTGCGAAGCGGCGGATGAAACTCAATGTGGAAATGAAAACCGCTGTAATCGGCTTTGTCCGTCGGCGCTTGATGCAGCGCCATCACATAGGGGAAAGGCATCTGCCAGAGGTTGTCGAACCGGACGAGCACGCGCTTGAGTGCATGGGCCAAATCCCTCACCTCTGCCGGAGAAAGCGCAGCTAAACTGGGGTGCGTCCGCTTCGGCCCGACATAAACTTCATAGGCGTAGCGCGCGAAGTAGGGCACAAAGGCGATGGCCGAATCGTTCTCGCAGATAATGCGGCGATTGTCAGCGCGCTCGGCTGTGATGATGTCTTGGAACAACGCGCGCCCTGTTCCATCAAAGTAACGCTTGCCCACAGCCGCTTCCGTTTCAATGGTCTTGAAGACAAAGTTGGTCGCGTAAATCTGGCAATGCGGGTGTGGGTTCGAGACGCCGACGGCCTCACCTTTATTCTCAAAGATCAAGACATGGTTTACCCCCGGACGGCTACCGAGTTCGAGGTACTGAGCCTGCCAGACGCCGAGCAGATTTTCGATCTCGCCGAGTTCGAGTTCCGCAAGTGTCAGGTTGTGCTTCGGACTGTAGCAAACGACGCGGGCCATCCCTTGTGCGGGACGGTTGCGATAGACGGCTCCCAGCGGACGAATTAATTCTTGCGGCGCATCAGGGCCGACAGATGGATGATCATTGTCGAAGACGAATGTGCCGGAATAAATCGAATTGACTGCCCCGCTCACGCGCGTGTTGCCCGGGCATAAGTAACAATCCGGCGCGTAGTCCGGCAACCGCTCACCATTCGTATTTATCGTCTCGCCGCTCCACGGCCGCTGCTGACGATGCGCGGCGATGATCACCCATTCTTCGCGTAACGGGTGCCAGCGTTCTTCCCACGATCCGTTCGTTATCATAGCGATGCAACTTTAACGGACATGATTGCACAGATCAACTTTCATGGCCGTCTATTTTGTACGTCTTCGCGCTCACGCTCTTTGGCTTTAAGTTGTTCGACTTCGGCAAATTCTCGGGCGGCATCCTTAGCACGGCCAAGCTGCCGACAAATGCGGGCGCGTAAGAAACGGCTCTCTGAATCAAGCGGTTTTTGCGCGATGGCTTTCTCCAAAAATTCCAAAGCTGCTGCCGCTTGCCCTTGCTTAAACAGAATCCGGCTGAGCAGTTTGTTCGCCTCGGGTGATTGCGAATCTTGTTTGAGAGATGCTTCTGCGCGCTCACGTGCGGCAGTTAAATTCCCTTGTCTGTCATGCGCATACGCAAGATAGTAAAGCATTAGATGAACCGATAAAGTTTGGCTTCCAAAGCGTGAGACTTGGAACTAACATTGCAAAATGAACTTCGATCAACTCAACACCCTGCCAAGCTCACGAGTCAAAGCGTTATTTGGTTTCGTTCCGGCGATCCAAGCCTCTGCCCTCTTCCGAGTTTTGCCGGAGCTGGAACGACGGCGCGCAACACGCTTGAAAGAGCGT
>JACCTF010000655.1 GCA_013812565.1 Pyrinomonadaceae bacterium
ATGTGGAAAAGAGTATGCTGCAAATTCCAGTAGAGGATTTTTTGAAATTCGATTTGCAGAAACCGCTTCGACTGGACAGACAATTTGATTTGGTCGTTTCGCTGGAGGTTGCTGAACACCTGCCCAGCCAGTGTGCAGAAACATTCACCGATTCACTTGTCAGCCTTGGGGAAATTGTTCTCTTCTCGGCGGCGATACCTTTTCAGGGAGGAACGCACCACGTAAACGAACAGTGGCCGGACTACTGGGTGAAAATCTTCCAAGAAAGAGGGTATGTAGCTATTGACTGCATAAGAAAAAGAGTATGGCAAAACCCCAACGTTGAATGGTGGTATGCGCAAAACATATTACTCTTCGTCAAGGAGAATTGTTTAGAAAACTATCCTGCGCTGAAAGCGGAATTTGAAAAGACAAATCCTTCTCAACTTTCAATCGTTCATCCGGAGCATTTCACCGGCAAGAGCCGGTCAGAGGAAGAGCTCAAGCGTCTGTCCAGTATAAGCAATCGACCACTTAGGGAAGTATTGTCATGTCTGCTGGGGTTGACGAAGAACGCTTTGAAGAGACGAGTGGCAAAAACTTTGCCAAAAAATTAGAGATACGCAATGTGCTCGCAACCAGCCGCAACAATAATCAGTTATATCTAACCTTATGCGGAGTTAATACTAAGCCTGTCTGCGCAGCTAATTCTTATCACATTGAATTCGGGTACGGATAAGTTTGCAAGTCATCGTAGAAACGACCGTCCGGTAAGCAAGTTCGCGATGACTTCGGAACACGGGGGTTGAATGAAAATCTTATTAGTTAATAAAGAATGTACGATGGGCGGGGTGGAGACATTGATGCTTGCGCTCGCGCCGATCTACAAGTCCGAGGGGTATCACTGCGAAATCTTCTTTTTCAAGCATGGCCCGATGGAGAAATACCTGCCGGTGGACTGCACGATTCATTTTGGTGATCTCCCCGATTTGCTGAGGCTGATCGATTCCAAGGGCTTTGATGTGGTTCATGCTAACAGCACCGATTGGGATTTAGGTGTTTCAGCCGTTCGCAATATGGGCGCTAAATTGGTGGTTACGGCGCACGGGTGGATTGTCCCGACTTGGACTTCGGCAAATTGCGACGCCTTTGTCGGCTGCTCAAAGTGGCTTGCCGATGACCAACAACCACTAACCGATCTTCCCGCAAAGGTGGTGCTAAACGGCGTTGATGTCGACAAATTTAAGCCAAACGAAAACACTGCAGCCACCTCACCGCCAATCGTGGCTTGGGTCGGACGAGGCACTGCCGTTGAGCAGAAACGGATCGACAAATTCGCCGCAATCGCACCTGCTTTGCGTCGCGCAGGCGTTCAGATTCGGCTCGTTGAATCCTACGGCGCGGAAAAGGTCGCGAAGGTTGCACCAAAGGCCGCACGTGCGCTGCTTCCGGTCGTAGACTTTTGGAGGGCAGTGCACAGAGAAGACATGCCGGGCTTCTATCAGGAGGTGGCGGCAAGCGGCGGTTGCGTCGTGTCCACGTCCAGTTTTGAAGGCCTGCCGATGACTTTACTAGAAGCGCAAGCGTGCGGTTGTCCTGTTATCGCTCCAGACGTGCTTGGCGTTAACGAGTGTGTTGATCCGGCGTACGGCAGCGTGTTATACGAGTTTCAAATGCAGCCAGAGCAATTAGCGAGCTTAGTGCTTGAAACACTTAATGATACTAAACAGATGGAGTGGCGACGTAAAACATGTGTCCCATATGTGCGCGAACAATTCAGCATGAAGCGGATGGCGCAGCAATACTTGCGCATCTACCGCGAGGCCCCCTATTCACGGCGTAAGAACTTGGCTAATATACAAGCGCGGGCCCGTTTATCGCCGTTCTTAAACTGGGGAGATTATGTGGCATACCGCTGGTCGCCCGGCAATGATCAGTACGAGGCGTCTCGAAAGCTGGCAGAACTGGGAGAATGGAAGCTAGCGTCAGCACTTGCACGAACAGCCTTAACTACTTGCCCCACCCTCTTTGTTAAACCGAAAAGACTAACCCACCTCATCAAAGCCGTCATGCATCCAGACTCATCTACGAGCAGGTCACACACAACGACGTGCGTATGACTGAAAGCTTCTTGAGCTGAAACTCTTCAAAGAACTTCCCCTTTCGTCAACAAAACTCTTCCCGCTTTCCCTGTGTGGTCGGCGGACAGCACAAGCATTAAACAGCTATGAAAATCGGTATTCGCAATGAGCCTTCGGAGGGAGGTCTTGGTGGTTCGGAGTCGGCTGTAGTGCTTTTAGCAGAAGCGCTGCATCAGCGCCGCCACCAGGTTGAACTCGTGCATCACAGGCGCTCTTTGACTGCGGAGCAACTCACGAAATTCACCGGCGTGGATTTGAACGGCGTGAGTTTGCGCTACGTTGCGCCTAAAGAATACTCATTCGGTACTTCAAATAATCCCTGGCTGCGCTATCAGGAAGCGCAGGCGTGGCAAGCGTCTTTAAGCGAGCCTTACGATTTGTTCATAAACTCTACTCATACCATACCCGCCTTTTGTCATGCGCCGAGGGGTGTGCTGCTCGTGCTGTTCCCATACAAGCGCCCGTCCATCAAACCTCTGAACGGGGCGACCGGCGGCTTACCTCCGTGGAATCGACTTAAAGAGTTCTACCACGATTGGGAATGGAAAAACCGCCTTGCCACTTATCAAGTGAAAACGGCGAACTCTCGTTTTACCCAAATATGGACGAAACGCCGATGGGGTGTTGATGCTGAAGTCGTCTATGCGCCGGTAGATATGGATTTCAATATCGGTGACAAAGCCGACACCATTCTCAGCGTCGGGCGGTTTGCGACCTCCGCAACCTCGAAAAAGCAGTTTGAGATGGTCACGGCTTTTCAACAATTAGAAGGATGTTTGGCCGGATGGGTGTATGCTTGTGTAGGAGGTCTCGGCGGTTCATCCGAAGAGCACGCTTACTTTGAGAGTGTGCGCGAGGTTGGAGCAGAGTGTCGAGCGCAGGTACGCGCTAACATCGAACGGGCAAATCTAAAACTCCTCTTTGAACGAGCCAAGATTTTCTGGCATGCCGCCGGTTACGGCGAGAATGAGGATGATCGGCCGGAACTCACAGAACATTTTGGTATTGTGACGGTCGAAGCGATGGCCGCCGGGTGTGTGCCCATCGTTATCAATAAAGGCGGACAGCCGGAGATCGTCGAGCACGGAGTCAATGGTTTTCTTTGGAACACGTTTGAGGAATTGAAGAAATATACGATGCTGGTGGCACGCGATGAGCAGTTGCGCCGACAGATGGCAGAAGCTGCCCGTGCTCGCGCCCAATTCTTTAGCATAGAAGAGTTCGTCAACCGCTTCATTACGCTCCTTCAACCTCTCCTTGAAACAGAAACAGAATACATCAGTTGAAACAGTATGTGTGGAATCGCCGGTCTAATTAGCCTTAACAACTCGCCTGAGACGACAGCCGCCGTCGAGCGGATGGTTTGTGCGCTCGCCCGCCGAGGACCCAACGGCAGCGGAGTTGATGTATGGAGCCAAGCCGTGCTCGGTCATCGGCGGTTGGCGATCTTCGATTTGAGCGATGCCGGACGCCAGCCGATGCAGTCGGCGGACGGCGCAGTGGGCATCGTCTTCAACGGCGCAATCTACAACTTTCGCGAACTGCGTGCTGACCTTGAAACACGTGGCTGCACATTCAAGAGCAATACGGATACAGAGGTACTCATTCACGGGTACCGCGAATGGGGAATAGACAATCTCGTCACCAAGCTGCGGGGAATGTTTGCCTTCGGTTTGTGGGATGATAGATTGCGGAAATTCTTCCTCGTGCGTGATCGGTTAGGCGTCAAGCCGCTCGTTTATGCTATGCGCAACGGACAGCTTGCCTTCGCCTCAACGGCGCGTGCGTTGCGAAGCGGCGGGTTCAGTGGTGAATTAGATGAACAGGCGGTCGCTGAATATCTCGAATTCGGATTCATCACGGATGATCGTTCGATCTACGAAGGGGTGCGCAAGGTTCCTGCCGCATCAATCATCGAGTGGACAAACGGCGCGCTTCAGACGCGCGAGTATTGGACGCCGCCAATGGTTGTCGAATCTGCCGCGCCCTCTTTCAATGAAGCGATCGAGGAAACGGAACGCTTGTTTCTCCGCGCCGTCGAGATGCGCCTTTACGCTGATGTGCCGGTTGGCGCGTTGTTGA
>JACCTF010000795.1 GCA_013812565.1 Pyrinomonadaceae bacterium
AGGTGAAGCATCTAAGGCAGGAGCTTGGGATTGGAACCACGATGCTTTTGAGTCTTTCAGGCGTGTCATTCTAAGCATGTGAGTCTCCAGTAATTTAGCCATGAGGTTTTATGCCCCGCAGAGTAGATATAATTCTGTCGCAATCAAGTGACTTCGCTCATTTTACGCATGACACTATTTATTTTTGATGAGCACGCTGAACATTGATCGTTACCACGCAACGATGGGCGACGCGGCGTATAAGCCAGAAACCCATCTCCATAACAAGCCTCTCAGCGAAGCGCAAGCGACCTTTTATGTGACGCAACGCAAGTTGCCCTTCGCTCCATGCGTCGGCCACGAACGGTTGGTGAGCTTGCTCGCTGACACTTCAATTGATCGTTCGCGTCAAGACTTCATTAAACAAGATCGTGGTGGCCTTGAGCGATTTGCCGGCGCTCTCGCGGAAACGAACTTTACCGGCACGGTGCGCGCCGTGCGTCCGGGCACTATCATGTTCGCGGGCGAACCGTTTGCTGACATCACCGGCCCTTTCGCATTGACGCAGGCGCAGGAGATCAAGTTTGAGCACGCGTTTGATCCGGCGATTACCACTGCCTGCACCGCGTTCGAGATACGCGCCGCGGCAGGCAATCGCTGGCTTTCGGATTTTTCTCTCAGGCGCAACGGCGACATCGAACGCGCCGTTGAGATCGCCAAATATGCTTTCATCGGCGGCTTTAACGACACCTCGAACATGGAGGCCGCTTATCGTCTCGGCATTCCGGCCGTCGGCACTGCGGCGCACTACTGGCAACAAGCCTACATCGAGTACATGCGCGAGCCGGAGATTGAGCCACGCACGGGACAGCCCAAACATTTCGAACAGGTTGCCTTCGAGCGTTGGCTTGACGCTAACCCGCAAGGCACGACGTTGCTGCTCGACACCGTTGATATTTATTTAGGTGCAGTCCACGCCGCGATGGCTGCGACATCGACGGAAGCGCGCCGACATGCCTTTAAAGGTTTTCGCGTTGACTCAGGTGACCTTGCCAAGCTGGGACAGTGGTCTCTTCGTTTCTTTGAAGCGAATGGACTTCATGGATTGATGCCGATCTTGACCGGCGACTTAGATGCTGAAGAAGTGCGGCGCATTGTGCGCGAATTTCCCGAAGCCGCCGGGTTTGGCATCGGCACTAAACTGGCTGGCGAAGTCCGCCGGATTGCAGGCGTCATCTTCAAGCTCTGCTTGATCGACAACCGTCCGACGCTTAAAGCTTCCCACACACCTGAAAAGTCAACGCTTCCCGGCAGGTTGCAAGTCTATCGCGGCGTGGACCGCGCGGGCCGTTACGTCGCTGATTGCATCGGCCTTGAAGATGAAGAGATTGACATGCCGGGCGCAGCGCGTATCGAACGATTGCTTGTGCCGTTCTGGGAGAATAGTCAGCATGATTCGATTGCTTTGATCAACACGCAGCGCGCTTTCGTCGAACAGCAACGTGCACTCTTTCCTGACATCAACAATTACCCTTGCACGTTGAGCACCGGCCTTGGTCGTTTGCGCGATCAGTTAACCGCACAAATGCGCGAAGATGCTTCAGGCTGGCGGAACATTCTGCACATACCGGAGCAACTCGCGGCAGAATCTTTTTAATCAAAGAATTGGAACCGAAGGTTTTGCCCGCACGAACATTCTCTCTTTCCAAATTTTAAGGAGCTGTTAATAAGTGAAATTCTTGATCTCAACTTCGCTTCTGCTGTGCCTGTCATGTATCACCTTAGCGCAGCCGCAGAAGCCTCAGGAGCCACGCAAGTTGTTTCCATATAATTACACAACGGATGATCTTCCGAACGGATTGCGACTAATCACCGTGCCGACCGATTACCCGAACCTGGTTGCCCTCTACATCGTTGTTCAGACGGGATCGCGCAACGAGGTTGAGCCGGGCAAAAGCGGTTACGCACACTTCTTTGAGCACATGATGTTTCGCGGCAGTGAGAAGTTTACGCCCGACCAGCGCGATGAAATTCTCAAGCGCGCCGGAGCATCAGCGAATGCTTACACCACGGACGACCGCACGGTTTATCACGAGGTCTTCGCGAAGGAAGATTTAGACCGCGTGATGGAACTTGAAGCCGACCGCTTCCAGCGTCTGCGCTACTCGCCCGATGTCTATAAGACCGAGGCGCTCGCCGTGCTCGGCGAGTACAATAAGAACAGCGCTGATCCCGTCTCCAAGTTGTACGAGACGCTGCGCGCGACCGCTTTCACTAAACACACCTACGCGCACACCACAATGGGATTCCTCGAAGACATCAAGGACATGCCGAACCAATACGATTACAGCCTTGAGTTTTACAAGCGCTACTACCGACCCGAATACACAACGATCATGCTGGTCGGCGATGTGACGCGGGAGCGTGCGATGCCGCTCGTGCAGAAGAACTTCGGCGACTGGAAGCGCGGAAGCTATGCGCCGCAAATACCTGCGGAACCGGAGCAGACCGCCCCGCGCACGGCGCATGTCGATTGGTCTTCGCCGACGCTTCCCTATACGGTTGTTGCGTTTCGCGCCCCGGCTTATTCTGATGAAAAGAAAGACAAAGCCGCGCTCGATCTTTTGGCCGCCATCGCTTTTGGCGAGAACTCCGAAATGTATGAGCGGCTGGTAAGGAAAGAGCAGCGTGTTGATCGACTTTTTACTTCGGCCGATGATCAGATTGATCC
>JACCTF010000815.1 GCA_013812565.1 Pyrinomonadaceae bacterium
GCCGAGTTCATTTCGTCCGCCGCCCAAAGTGTGGAGCACGGTGGTGCGGCTGCGCGTTCGTCCGCGGACGGCCGTAAATGTCAGGGATGAAGCGTTGTTGTGGCGGCTTGTAAGCGCCGGGTTTGCGCAGCGACGCAAAACCATC
Organism: Pyrinomonadaceae bacterium; assembly: GCA_013812565.1. Classification (GTDB taxonomy): domain Bacteria; phylum Acidobacteriota; class Blastocatellia; order Pyrinomonadales; family Pyrinomonadaceae; genus JACCTF01. The sequence goes on from JACCTF010000815.1 coordinate 146, forward strand.
TCCAATAATCTACGCAGCGCACCTGAACTCCTTCGCTTGCGCGTCGAAGAGGCGGGAGGGGCGAACCGTGTGCTTGAAATAGCCGGGATTGATTCGCAACGTCGCGCGGAAACTCTCACGGTCGAAGATTGGGTTGGCCTTTCACGCACTATTGAGAATGCATCTACCGGCAAACCGCTTACGAAGGTTGTTGATGACGAGTAACGATTGTCACAATGGATGCCTCAGACACTCACTGAAGTTCTAAGAAGAATCCGCACAATCGTTTGCGGTTTATTTTACGATCACCGCAGTCACCTGAATATCGTTATAGAGTCAATCACAACCAACTTGTCTGTTCACATACAAAGCGTCAGCTCAGGCAACTCTGTGGAGGCTTCCGCCGCATCGAAGATGGTGATTTAAAGAAAAGGCTGCTCGCTCAGGAGGTGCTCACATGTTCTCACGCAGAATGCTGTCAGTTCTTACGATACTCACCGTCATCTGTGCGACGGCTGAACCCTCTCATGCACAACAAGGCTTGCCTGCTCCTTCACCCAACTCAACCAAGCAGGACGAGCAAGAGCCGGTCAAAGTTTTTACGGAAGAAGTGCGCGTGCCCGTCTTTGCTTTTAACGATTATGGCTGGTTTGATCCGACGGTTGAGCCGGATGATATTCTGATGCTCGAAGATGGTGTGCCGCAACAAATCAAGAGCGTGCGCCGTATTCCAGCAAGCGTGCTGCTCCTCGTTGATACCGGCGGCGACATAAACCCTGTCAAGAATGTGCGGACAACGCGCGAGATTGCCTTGAAGTTAATCGCGCAACTGCGTCCTGAAGATAAAATCTCGGTGTTGCAAGCCAACGACCGAGTAGAGTTGGTACAGGATTGGACGGCGGATCGGGAAGCGGTTCAGCACACGCTCCGAACCAAGCTGCTCGGCAGTAAACGAAGTCGTTTATCGGAAGCCATGATAACGGCGGCGGAACAGGTTCAAAGCCAGCCGATGGGAATCCGTCATATCGTGCTGATCACGGATGGAGCAGGAATGCCGAGCGGTAAAACTCAGGAGGCGGAAGCAGCAAAGCAGTTGATGGCGGTTAATGCCACTGTGCATGTCATCAGCTACACGAAGCTTGGATTGGACGCGATCAAGCGAGAGCAGCGCGTTGTACGACCGCGTGAGGGAAGCCGGGTGCCGGAAGAAGTAATCAGGGAACTGCCGCAAGGGATGCAAACGGTGCTGAGGACGCCGGGCGGCATCACCATCGATCTAGACCGCGAACGACGACGCCGGATCAAAGCCTATGAAGATCAAATGAAAAAAGGTGAATCGCAGCTTGCGGCGCTGGCCGGTGATACGGGCGGTCGGGTATGGCTGCCGGAATCTCTAAAAGAGATTATCGACGCAGGCAGTGAAGCAGCGCGCGACATCGATGCGCAGTATGTCGTAACGTACAAACCGAAGCGCCCACTCGTGTCTGCGACTCGCAATGAGTATCGCCGTATCGAGATTGCTTCACGCCGCGTCGGGCTGCGCTTGCGTGCGCGTCGTGGTTACGTCATCACCGCAAGTTCATAAAGTACACTTGCAGTGTGCTATTCATCTGATAATCAAGCCATTACTTAGCTTCGTATTGGCACCCGCCCCCGCCCGGCGTCTCGATACGCACGCGGTCGCCCGCTTCCAGTTGCCAAGTGCCTTTGGAATTTACCGGCAGCTCGCGCCCTGCCCGCACGATAAAGTTCCTTCCCGGTTCTCCATCTGCGCCCCCGCGCAGCCCGTAGGGCGCACGCTTGCGCCGGTCGGCGAGCAGCGACATGCGAGCCGGCACGAGCGTTTCAATCTCGCGCACCAGTCCATCACCGCCGCATGTTCCACTTTCACCCCCTGAGCCGCCGGAGTTATGGCGAATATGGTAAGCCAGAACGCGCAACGGGTAAGCAAACTCAAGCGCTTC
>JACCTF010000826.1 GCA_013812565.1 Pyrinomonadaceae bacterium
GCTCACCGGCACCGCAAAGTTTGAAGCCGTGTTCTCCGTGAAGACGGCAAAGTTAACTCCGATCACACGACCGGACTGACCAAACAGCGGTGCGCCCGATCCGCCCTGAGCGGTGCGCGCATCATAAACCACGCGGCGATCATCAAGGGCTGTGATGTCACCCTGCGTTGTCAGAGGTTTGATCATGTTGCGTTCAGCAAGACACCCGAGCAGAGTTTCCAGAGACGATCCGCAACGCGCCTGAATGCTGCGTGATTCTTCTTCCGAAAGCATTGCCAGCATGCGGTCTGTGCCTGAAGGGTAACCCATCATCACCACGGCCCTGCCGATGGTCGCTGCTTCAGAGCCACGGTCAAGCGGTAGCGCCGGAGTGTTCGACGGCAGCTCCTTTACATCCACCAGGCAAACTGCCAAGTCGTCGCGTTGCGAGACTTGCCTAAGACGCAGCGCGAACGGAAGGCGGCGACCGGGAAAATAAGCGAGCAGTTTTGTTAAGCGCGGTTGAGCATTAACACTGCCGCTCATGTTCTGCAGAAGGTCATCGGCCGCCCACGGCTGAGCCGCGACGTGCCGGTTGGTCAGGATGTACCCATCACCGACATGAAACCCCGTGCCGGTAAAATCCCTTGCTACAATCGGGCCTTTACCCTCGGGCGTGTAGAGGGGCTGGTCGTCTGCGGGCAGCGTCGCTCCGTCTTCAGCAACCTGCGGTTCTGGATAACGCAGCGGGCGGTTTGTGCTGGGGTCAACCAGAATGTACGAGCCGCTAATCAAACAGACGCCGGTGCTGTAATCGCCGACTATTTTCGGCGCGAACGTCATGCTTTGGATGATGTCTTGATTGGTCTCACTAAGACCTCGGATTTGCTCGTTACTTCGATCTATCAATTCCTTCATCCGGGCGAGCTGTTGATTCTGTTCATCAATCAGGCGGCGACTGCGCTGAAGCTCTTTCTGCGCGGCGAACCCGAGGTAGAGGATGCCGCCGACGAGCGCCGTCGCGATCAAAAGAACGGCGATCTTTGTGCTCGGGTTGATCTCGCGGATAAATTCGCGCGTGAATTCACGCAGAAAAACTTTGGCATCGTCGCGGCGCGCGGTGGCCGCCGATTCGAGGGCGGCCTGTTCGATGAACGGCGCGACATAAGCGTCGCGTCGACGCCGATCAACCACTGGCAGGGTACTTATCGGAAAGAATTGGAGAGCGAGCTTCGACGGGTTGATCCGCACCTCGTCGCCGTCGTCGATGATGGCACCCGCGCCGAGCGGCGCTCCGTTGTGAGTGATAGCGAGCGTCGGATCAAAATCGGTGACGCGGTAGTGCCCGTTGGTGCGGGCGAGTTCGAGTACCAGACCGGAAGCCGAGGGGATGATGGAAGGTTCGAGACGCAGGTTGCAATCCTCGCTCGAACCAATACGTATGCGGTCGTGCGATACCACTTCGGTATGTTTGTTTTCGCCAGCCTCGATGTGAACTACTAAACCACTAGCCATACTATAGCTTTACGCTTTACCTCCAGCGGCAGCTCGTCTCTTAATTAACGCTTTGATTCCCATAGAAGTTGGCTCTATTCGCTATTGATTGGAATGATCGGTGCGAAATGGATAGCCTTTGATTCCCATAGAAGTTGGCTCTATTCCCCCTGAATAGCGGCAAAGTATACAGTTTTTGGAACGCACTTGATAGTGAGGGGGCAGAAGGCAGCAAACACGGCCGGATTGGAAGTTGCGCTGGCTAAGGCTCACCTTAAAGCTAAACGAGCCGTGGGTTTAAAGTTCAGAGTTCAAGCTTCAGCTTGTTTATCGCCAAATAGAATCTCAAAGGCTGAACACTAAACTGTACTAGCCGGGGCTTGCTGTTTTTGGGGCAGGGGGGTGTTTAGGGTTGAAGCTGAAGGTGACATGAAAGACGAGGATGTAGAGAAAGTAGTTGTAGTCGAAACCATAACGCATGGCGGCCGGGCTGTTGAGCTGGTAGTACCACAGGCTGCCTGCGGCCGCAGTAAGATTGAGCGCGACGACAGCGGCAACGAACTGCCGCCGGTTGCGTAAGCAGGCTAACATTTGATCATAAAAACTTTTGTGCTGGGAATTTGTCGGCACGGGTGGCGCAGCAGTGCGAAGCTTGTCGAGCGAAAAGACATACCAACTAAAATAGTGAAAGACGACGACGAATTGGAAAAGCATCGGAGCCGTGTATCCGATTCGGTTTGCCGTCTTCACCGTTGTTTGCAGCACCATGAAGATCACGGCAAAGATCGCAAGGTACAACCATAGTTCGCGGTTCTGTTGCACGCGCGGAAGCAGCTTCCAGAGCACCAGAGCGCCGAGCAGCACGATCAATGCTAAACGCAGATCGCTGAGGGCTGGGGAAAAGGGTAGAAGCGGCGGCGACGCCAGGCGAAACACAAAGGGAAGGTCCGCGCCGTCTTGCGCCGAGCGGCGCGTACGTACCCAGATGCCTGCCAGGTTGTCGCGCGCGGCGGTGAAAGTCTGCCCGACGGTATGGCCGCCGGTGAGCAGCACTGGGATTGTGACATGAGCTTTTGCAGAAGATGAATTGTTGATTTCGCCTTGTTGCTCGACCGGCTGAGTCGTCCCTTCGTCCCTATAATGCGGCCGGAAAACCAGATCCGCCGCTTGCGACCACTTCGCATCAGAGATGCGCACTTCGCCGTCGCTGCGTGAATCATTCAGGGTTGCTTCAGTAGTGAAAGCATTCAAGCCTTCAGTATGTGGAGCTTGAAGGTAGAAGTAGAAGTCGCGTCCGCCGGAGTAGTGAACCGGCTTGAAGGGAATCAACGTCCAGCCGTCATCAGCGAACGCCGCGTCCGCGAGTTCAACGCGCCGCAAGTCCTGTCGAAAATCCTGCGGTTGCGCGATCACGAGCAGCAGCAGAATCAGCGGCGTGACGCCCGCCACGTCATACACCTTGCCGCGCAGGTTATGGCGCGCACGCGTCTGGAGGTAAACAAAGATTTCATCACGGAAGGCGTGGTAAAGAAAATAGACGTAGATCAACCACGTGATGGCGAAAGTGTAGTGCAGCGTCCAGATGGCGAGCGTCGCGAGCGTGAGCAGCAAGAAAGAGGAACGTGCGCCCTCCTGCCCACGCAGAACCTTGCCGAAGTAAAAGAGAAACCCTAAGATGACGTGCGGCCAGCCCATTGCCACAATGAGCATTTCATAACCGGTCTGTTCCCACACCATGCCGACAATGGCAAGCGAGCAAATTGCTAATGCGAAAGTTAAGCAGAGATTGCGCAAGGGCGCGCTCATCGGCCGCTCGGCTGTTTCAGCAATAGGTCTTTCGGCAACGGAAGTGGAACTCATTGTCGCTTGAATGTTTGAAGAATTGCGTGGATGCAACCAGTATCCAAGATGGTGAAAGTCGCCCGGAGCTTAGCTCAAATATTTGGAGGCGGCAATGCGCCAGACATCGTCGTAGCACAGACCGCAAGTCTGTGCTACTTAGCAATAGCCATTGACGCAAACCGCATCCAAGAATGCCTGATTGTATTGTTGACAAACCGCTTGCTGTTTCAAACCGGAGTGAACATTTTATGAACAGTTCCCACCTTAGTTCGCGACTTGCGACCATTTGGTTGGTGAGTTCGGTGCTGCTTGCGACTGCGAACCCGCAGACCTCGGATCGTCCACTTGCCTACCGCGAGCGCACGCTTGCCAATGGCATGCGCGTCTACAGCATTGAAGACCATGCCAGCCCGACCGTGGCGATTCAGGTTTGGTACAAGGTCGGCTCCAAGGATGATCCGCCGGGGCGCAGCGGGTTCGCTCATCTCTTCGAGCACATCATGTTCAAGGGCACCAAGAACATGAAAGATGAAATGCTCGACCGTTTGACCGAAGATGTCGGCGGCTACAACAACGCCTTCACCGCCGACGATGTGACGGTCTATTTTGAAGTCGTCCCTTCAAACTACCTTGAGACTCTATTGTGGGCCGAGGCCGAGCGCCTCGCTTCCTTGAACGTTGATGAGCGCAACTTCAAATCCGAGCGCGATGTGGTCAAAGAAGAGTTTCGCCAAAACTACGTCGCGCCGCCCTACGGCAAACTCAATCTTCTAATTGAACAGCGATCCTTTACCAAGCATCCGTATAAACGACCCGGCATCGGCAACATCGAGGAGCTAAACGCCGCGACCATTGGGGACGTGCGCGCCTTCCACGCTGCTTACTACCGACCCGACAATGTCACGCTCGTCGTTGCGGGCGACTTCGATCAAAGGCAGCTTGATGCCTGGATTGATCAATACTTTGCACGCATCCCGAAACCGGATAAACCTCTGCCGCGCGTCACAGATAAAGAACCAGCTCGCACCACGGAACGCCGGTATGTTGAGTATGGTGCGAATGTCCCGCTGCCTGCCGTTGCGGTAACGTACCTGGCTCCGCCTGCGACAAGCGAGGATGCACCGGCGCTGCGAGTCGCCGAAGCCGTGCTCTCCGCCGGAGAGTCGTCGCGTTTGTATCGCACGCTGGTTTATGAACAGCAACTGGCTCAGACCGCATCGGCCCGTGCGGATCTACGCGAAGATACGGGTCTGTTTGTCCTCAGAGCGACGCTCGCGAGCGGCAAACAACCGACGGAGGCTGAGCGTTCGCTGTTCGTCGAACTGGGACGTATGCAGAGCGAACTTGTTCCGATTGCTGAACTCGATAAAGCCAAAAACCAGCTTGTCACTAATCAACTGCGCGAGCGCGAAACAAACAACGGGCGCGCTCTCGCGCTCGGCGAGGCGGCGGTCATGCTCGGTAAGCCCGAGCGCGTCAACACAGACATCCAGCGTTTGCAAAGCGTTACGGCGGAGGATGTGCAGCGCGTGATGCGCAAGTATTTTTCCGAAACAAACCGCGTCGTGATTCACTACCTGCCGGAATCCGCGCGTCCGGCGCGAAACACTCCGACGCAACACACTCTGCTTAGTAACAAGCAGGTCGAAGCTGCACGAGGAAGCCGGTCGTAACAAACGCGCGACAGTGAAGGAGGGAACTAGAATTGAATATTTCAACCACAATCTCC
>JACCTF010000831.1 GCA_013812565.1 Pyrinomonadaceae bacterium
TCCGGGTATGAGTTGGGGCTTTACCGCGATCCGTACCGCGGCTCAGTGCCGCTTGTATCGGGCGAGATCGCCGAAGATTTCTCATACTATCTGTCAAAGTCTGAGCAAATTCCTTCAGCCGTAATGCTGGGCGTGCTGGTACGTGGACGCACGACGGGCGACACCTTTATCGAAGCGGCGGGCGGACTGATGATTCAGATTATGCCGGGTGCTGATGAAAAGATCATCTCGGTCATCGAATCCTCCGTGAACCAGGCACCGCACACCACAACGCTGATACGCGAGGGGGCACGCCCGGTCGATTTACTACGTAGGGCTTTAGGTGACCTCGACTTTGAGATTTTGGAAGAGCGACCAGTGGCTTTCGCCTGCTCGTGTTCTTACGAACGCGCGGTGTCGCTTATCTCTTCAATCGACCCCACTGAACTAGAAACAATGCTTCGCGAGGATCGAGGCGCTGCGATGACCTGCCACTTCTGCAACGCAACGTATCATATTGATGAACCAACGATGAAAGAGATGCTACGCAGCGAAGTACCGACCAGCGGATGAGAAAGCCGCAGCCCCGGAGCTTAAGCCGGACATTTCCGACCACGGCACCACATCCTGTCAGGTGTGGTTTGTCTGCTTACTTGGCTGGGGGTGAATTTGGGGTGAGCAGATCGTAGTTGCCAAGTTGGCGGTTGTAATTATCGAGCGGCCCGATCGCTTCTGATGTTTCTTCAAGCATCTGTTTGGTCATCTGGATCGAATCGCTTAATTGCTCGAAATCAAGCCCTGATGCCCGTTCCGGTGTCGGCAGTGAAACGACTTGATCGTAGACCAAACCAAAGAAGTTTTCGATTGATTGTAGTTGACCCTCAACAAGCTTGACGGATCTTTCTAGTTCATCAAAGGCGATGAGTCGCCGCCTTAGAATTTCGACGTTTGCCTGCTGCACACGTCGCGCTCGATCATCATACGCGCTTTCGACGGCGCGCTCTGCTTGAGTTAATTGGTTCTGCACGGCTTGGCGATTGACCGAGCGCAAGTGATTTTTGCGGCGGCGGTAGACGTCTAGTAGATCGACAAAATCTTCCCACCGTTGGTCCAGGGTCGTGATGTCTGTCGGAATCTCTTTCGCGCCCGTTGACCTTGTATAACTAGCGTAAATCTTTTTCTTTGTATCTCTGAGATAGTAGACTGCTTCGATTTCGCGCGGATCAAACTCTTTAATCATCTTTTCGCGAAGGATTTCTCGTTGTCTACGTAACTGTTTTCGGTTGCGGTCATCTACAAATCGGCGGTAGAGCGTGCTGGCGGGTACTGTAGCTAAGTACAACCCTTCGGCGACCAGTGCGGCGGCGAGCGGAACAACATCCTGCGTATAAGCGGCCGCAACTGCAAATCCAGCCATGCCCCAGAAGTTAACCGGTTCTCTAAGGGCTTCCTTCAAATACTGAACGTCTATCTTTCGTCTCGGCGACATGATGACCCTTACGTAATGCAAAAGGTAATTATTGATGGTCACCGAGCGTGCTGTTCAATGCGGCGCGCTTAATCGGTAACTCGGTAAAAGAGAACAGTTCAGAGTCCGCGGTTTGAAGTTAAAGAACTACCGAATGTGAGCGACTTGCAACTCCGCACTCTGCAACTCTTGTATAGTAAGATGCTCCGCCTGATCTTGAAGCATCGTAGGCTTACGATCCACGGTTGTTTGTTTCATCCGCTGCCGGAAGAGCCGCGACGTTGCCACCGCTTGCCGTGGCGCTGGGGAGCAGGCCCATCTGCCGTTTGTAATCAAGCAATTTATCTTCCAACTGCATATCCATCGCTTCGCGTTCAATCTCCTGCATCTGCGAATCGACAGACGAGGTGCCGAGCTGCATCTTGGCTTCGGCGGCAGCCGAGCGCCGGTCGATCTTGTCGCGCATCTCGTTGAAGGTCGAAGCGTCATCGCCAAGTTGAAATGTCTCCATCGTCTGCGCGAGTTGCTCCTGGAGCTTCGCTTGCTTGGATTGGCTGATGAGCTGCATCGCTTCGGCGGTGCGCTGCTGCATTTTAAGCACGTAGTTATCACGCGCTTTGAGCGCTTGCTGTGATGCACGACCTGCTTGGTCAAGTTGCTGTATGGTTTTCTGGAGATCAAGCTGTGCTTGCTGAAGCTGGCCGATGTATGAGGTGGCGATGTCGTCGCGGCCTGTTTTGACCGCCGCTTTGATTTTGGAATCAAAGCCGACAACCTGTTCTTCGAGGCGCTCTTTGCTGCGCGCGAGCAATCGTTCGGTCGCCATCACCTGTGCCACAGAGTTATTCAACTCCGGCACCTTGTCGCGCATATCGCGGATGGTTTGCTGAAGTAAGAGTTCAGGATCTTCGGTCTTCTCTACAAGCCCACCGAACAGCGCGCGCAGAGAACGCTTCAATCTTCGCCATACACTCATGTCTTCTTCTGACCCTCCGACCGATAAACTAGGTGCTCCGCTTCTACCTTGTACGAAGCCGCACGGCGCGCGGTTGCCCCCGAACGCTACATCTTCGACCGAGTATAACAAGATCGACACGCGGGCGACTAGCGAAGATTTTCGAAATCCTCCGCCGTTCTTTCAAAGGCCAAACGTCTGATTCAGCGCACATCTTTTGCCGCTCAATTTCAAGCGAACTGTCCGATGTCGTGCCGGTAGTGCATGCCTTCCCAGCGGATATGGTCGATTGCTTGATAGCAGCACTGGAGCGCTCCTTCAAGCTTGGGGTGGGCGGCCGCGACTCCAAGCACGCGGCCTGCTGCCGTCATCCATATGCCCTCGCGCGTGCGACTCGTACCGCTGTGGAAGATTTGTACGCCCGATGTTTGCCGAGCCTGTTCCAACCCTTCGATGTGCGCTCCGGTTTCGACTTCGTTTGGGTAGCCGCGTGCCGCGAGCACGATGCATGCCGAAGCGTCGTTGCTCCATCGGACACTCTTCCCGGCTAAGTTTTTGTGGGCCACGCCGTCGAACACCTCGGCAAGATCGCCGTCAAAGCGCAGAAGGATGGCCTGCGCTTCAGGGTCGCCGAAGCGCACGTTGTACTCAAGCAGGCAAGGTCCCTCGCTCGTCAACATCAAGCCGAAGTAGAGTATGCCGCGAAAGGGAAATCCTTCGCGACGAGCCCCTTCAAGCGTCGGCTCAACGATCTCGCGGACGACGCGCTTCGCCATCTCTTTATCAAGCACCTCAGGCGCGGTGATTGCGCCCATGCCGCCGGTGTTCGGGCCGGTGTCATGTTCGCCGACGCGCTTATGATCACGCGCCGCCGGCATTAGTTGGTAATCGCGTCCATCAGTGAAGATCAGCAGCGATGCTTCGGGTCCCGCTAGCGCCTCTTCAATCACCACCCGCCCGCCCGCCGTCCCCGGCTTCTCGCCGTCTTCCATTAATCGCCCGATTGCTGCTTCGGCTTCGGCGCGCGTGCGGGCGACCGTGACGCCTTTGCCTCCGGCAAGGCCGTCGGCTTTGATAACCACCCCTGCCTCCCCGCTTATAGTCTCGCGAAACTCCCCGCTCTGCAAAATCTTACGGGCTTCGGAAACAGAGTCAGCGACGCGAAAGCGTGCGGTCGGAATGCCGTGCCGCACCATGAATGCTTTGGCAAAGACTTTACTCGATTCAAGGCGTGCAGCATCCTTGGTCGGACCGGCGATGGCGAGGCTGCGCGCAGCAAACTCATCAGCGACGCCAGCGGCCAGCGGGGCTTCGCCGCCGACCACCGCGAGCGCGATCTTCTCTTGCTCAGCAAAGTCCGCTAAAGCGCGAACGTCTGTCGCGTTCAGCGGTACGCACCGGGCAATCTCGGCAATGCCGGCATTACCCGGCGCGCAGAAGATTTGATGCGCCTGTTCCTTCTGCAGCGCCCAACAGAGCGCGTGTTCACGTCCGCCGGAACCGATGACAAGGATGTCCATAGAGCGTCGAAAGAGTCTTATAGTTTATGGCTGAAGATGATATGTGCGAGCAGCGGGCGCATGCTGGCATGATGCTGCCTTCCTCGTCAAGGTTAAGCATGGTTTATCATAGCGGCGCAACTTGACACAATATAGTTATCGAGATAATTTGCAATCGTTATCGACTTCGCCTGATGTGGTTAAAGTCAACTCTGCGGCCGGAAGGAGGTGAGAGTGGAATATGGCAGTGGTACAAGTGAACGATGGCGAATCAATTGAGTCGGCGCTACGGCGTTTTAAGCGTCGTGTTCAGACGGAAGACATTATTCGTGACGCCAAAAAACATGCCTTCTACCTTAAACCAGGTGAGAAGAAGCGTATTAAGTCAGCCCTCGCACGCAAGCGTAATCGCAAGAAAACCCGACGCCCTAGTATGTAGAGAGTTAACAATCTTCCGAGCGTTGTTACGTCTACACTCATATTGAAAGTTGGTTTTCCTCACCCGTGTTCTAATGCCCAAGCGATTTCTTGGTTTATGAGGTAATCAACTCATTCAGCTACAGGCGTTAGCAGATTGTAAAGAGATCAAATCCAGGGTGGGTCAGCGTTAAGATGGAGTTTCAAGATAGGGAAATCAAGTGTATTGACTGTGGTAACGATTTCATTTGGACCGCTGGCGAGCAGGTTTTCTTCCACGACAAAGGCCTGCAAAATGAACCCAAACGGTGCAAGTCCTGCAAACAAGCTAAGAACGAACGCCTAGCCGCTATCACCGCCGCGCAGGTTGCTGGCATACGGCAGCGAGTCGAGGTCGCGGTCAAGTGCGCGCAGTGCGATCAGCAAACTACAGTGCCTTTTTACCCGTCACAAGGCCGTCCTGTTCTCTGCCGTTCGTGCTTTCTCAATCGGAACGGTGCGGGCGAAACCCCTTAAGGCAGTGGTTGCGTGTGACCATTGCCTTAAATCTTCCTCATATAACAAAGCAACTCAGTTAACCAACTATAGCGGCTTTCAGGTGTATGAACTGGCGGCGGAAGCCAGAAGCGTCTGGCGCGGGCGTGCTCATGCTCGATGGACGCCCTCCCTCACAATCAGGCTTCTGCCTGCTCTCTCTTACGGAAACCGTTATAAGTCGCGGCGCACGTAAAGAACCAGTTCAACGCCGGGGCGTAAAGTACGGGAACTGATCTGCCGGTAGCGATCACCGAGCGCTGCTTTAAGTTCGTTCCCTTGCGTGCTGGAGCCGATTACCATTGCTTCGTTATGTGTACCAACTCGCCCGTGATAACCCACACGCTTGTAGTCGCGTAAGTACCAGGGCAACGGCCAGTAATCAGGCGAAGCGACGGCGATGCTGGTCTCGGTCTTTGTTCCAACACGTTCAGCTATGCGGTTGATGTCTCGCACAAGTTCGAGAAACTCGCGCCGCGTGTGTGCATAAACGTAAGGATAACGATCGTCGTCATAGTGAAAGAAGTTGAGGGCGATTGTTTGGTACGTGCCGATGGCAACGGCCACACCCGTCAACGCCAGCGCCGCGCGCTTCAACGCGATTTTCTTTCGATAAAGCACGTCCACCCCATAGCCACCTATGATTGCCAACGGAACAATGAAATTAAGCATTAACCACGGCGTTTTGTATGGCACAAGCGAGTAAGCCGCGAGCAATCCGAAAGCCCATAGCGCAACAAACAAGGCAAAACGGTTGTTCGCGCGTATCACAGCCAGCACAGCGCCGAGCACGCCCAAGGCAAGCAGCGGCGCTTCTTCCTGCAAGAGCCACCAAAGGTATGTGTCGAGGGGCTTACGATGAAAGTCGCTGGTGCCGGTGCGCGCCCAAACCTTGAAGGTTTCGAGCGCATCGGTGACACCTTTGCCGTGCTGAAAGAAGGACGAGTAGAAGAGAATGTTGACGAAGATGAAGACGCCTAACGCCGCACCTAATAAAGGAAGCAGGCGCGACCAACCGCCGCATCTTGCCAGCAACCAGGGCGCTTCTTCGCTCATCGTGAAGCGCGCAGGTTTCGCGCTTTGCCGCCGCCGCTTATCGTTTTTTTCAACCGCGAACTTAGCTTGTGCTTGGGTACGCTGCCTGACAAACCCTGTCAAGCTCCACGCGAGCACTGTTGCCAGGATGAGCACCCCGGCGGAGATGAAAGCCGTCTCCTTCGTCGCAAAGAGAAGCGCCGCGCATAAAGAAGCGAGCAGCAGATCGCGCTGCCGCCATCGGTTACTGAAGCGCTCAGCCGCGACGACAATGCCAAGCGTAAAGAAGAGAAAAAGCGCTTCATGGATAAGGTAACGCGACAGGTACACTGCGCCAGGTGAGACGGCGACGAGCGCCGCCGCTGCAAGCGCGCCTACCTCACCGATGCGCCGCCGCAACTGTAGAATCAACCAGACGCAACCGAGACCGGAAAGAACCGTTACTAAGCGAAGGGCGAATGTGTTCAGACCAAGCAGCGAAGCAAAAGGGAGTGCAAAGTAGTAGAGCGTGGGGCCGTGGTAGTTCGCCGGATCGTATTGGTAAATCCCTTCATGTAGCAGACGCGCGAGGAAAAAGCCGTTTACGCTTTCGTCGTGGTGCAGAGGCTTTAGGTCAAGCCAGAAGAACCGCAAGATTGCCGCGACGAGTAGGATACCAAGGCTCGCTCCGCGCCACGCCCGTTCCGAGATTACGCTTGAATCATTCATCTCATCAAACTTTCATCTCCTTGAAAGCTCTAGTTTATAGAGACGTTGCGCGCCGACTTCTCCGACCTTGGCAAACCGTTTGAAGAACTCTTCGCGCACCGGCAGCAGAGACCGCTCCAGCGGGCCGACGGTCACATACTCAATCCCATGTTTTTGGAGCAAGGCCGCCGCGTCCGGCCCACCCGCATAGATACGTCGGACGTCCGCCTCGCGCTCTTTATAGTCCAACCCGTGCGACCAGAGGTGTCCGGGATAGCCCATCACCGAGCGCCTGCCCGCCAAGAACACCGGGTGATTGTAGGTGGGAACATGAAGCACCAGTGAACGCGGAGGTGTTCTGAGTTTAATCAGTTCGGCAAACTCGAAGGCCTCTCGGCTGTAAACTTCTAACTTTATGCTTCCGGTCGCGACGCGCCAAACATCCAGACCGCCGGCAAGCGTCAACAAAACAAAGAGCACGATTGACGTGGCGCGCTGACCTCCACCCATGCGCCATAAACGCGCGAGCAGCAATGCGACCAGCGGCACCGATACCACATACCAGTAAAAGAGAACTTTGATGTTGTCCCACACCCAGGGAGCAAGCTTTATCACGTTCGGGAGAATGAACCAGATCGTGAACGGCAAGTAGAAGAGAAGCAAGAGGCTTGGAACAATCGGGGTATGCTGCGGCCGCCACCACGCTGCCACCGCACGACGTCGCCACCCCACTGCCACGATCAACATTGGCAAGAAGATTCCTGTGTTCTTCAGCCAAAACCACAGCGCGTTTTGCTCGCCACGGTCCCACCCCCAGTGCCAACCAAGAAAGCGTTCGGTTTGCACGGCGCTGCCCTGAATCGCCCACCACGCTTGCGGCGCAGCCACGAGCAACGCCGCGGCGAAGAACGCAGCCCATGCCCGCCACCGCTGGAACAGCAGCGCCAAACACA